>JAVBTU010000532.1:0-4486 GCA_031556015.1 Thermoguttaceae bacterium | reverse complement strand
CGGTCGTTTTGTCGTGTCGCGGCATGGGAAAATCCTTTCGTATCGGGGAGGGATGAAAAAACTCTTCGCCTATTTTATCCATTCCCCCCAATCGCGCAACCCCTTTTGCGCGCACCCGATCGGATTCGGCATGTGCGCCCCAGTCGCCTTGGGATTGTGGGGGCTCGGCACTTTGGGTTACCTTGCTTTGATTTATTGCTTCAAGAAACAGCGAGAGCCTCTTTTGACGCCGATGCAAATCCTTTCTTCGCTCACCTTTTCCGCATGGGCAATTCCCGCTTGTGTCCTCTTAATCAAACATGGAAGCCTTTAGACTTCGCGGGAAAGTCATTACGTTTGGAGCACGAAAGGCGATATGAAAACGCACGACACCCACGAGCCGGGACCTGCGGTCCCGACGCACGTCGTTCAGCGCACGACCTGATGCTTCAGCGCCAGTTCGTAAATAAGTCCGTCGACCAAGCCGTGTTTCGGGGCGATCGTTTGAGGGATTTGACCGGCGTCCATCACGTTTGAAAAGATTTTCGCGGCGGGGACGATCACGTCGGCTCGGTCGGGTCGCATTTGCAATTTTCCGATCCTTTCGGCAAGCGACATGCGGCTCAATTTGCGGTATCCGTCCTCCAGTTGTTTTCGTGAAATCACGCTCGTCGTCTTGTCGCCGTAAAGCTTGACGAGCTTGTTGATGTTTCCCCCCGAACCGACGCAAACCACATTCTCGAAAGGAGTCGCCGCTTCCGCGACCCAGCGGAGCATGTCGTCCCAGACCGCCGGTTCGACCGCGTCCTGGAGCATTCGGATCGTACCGACGTTGAACGAACGCGACGTCACGAATTCGTTGTCGTGCAGGAGCGAGATTTCCGTACTCCCGCCGCCGACGTCGACGTAAAGGAGCGATTCGTTTTCCAAGCGTTCGAAAAGATTGTTCGCTTCCCGCACGATCCGGGCTTCTTCCTGCCCGTCGATGATCTTGATGCTCAACCCGGTTTCCAGCGCGACCCGGCCGAGGATTTCGTCCCGGTTGGCCGCTTCCCGCATCGCGGCGGTTGCGCAAATACTCGTCTCGGTCGGCGTGAACACTTCCAACAGCAGCCCGAACGCCCGGAGCGTTTTGACAAGGTTGACGATGCGCGGCTCGGAAATGGCACCGTCGTGAAACACGTCTTCCCCCAACCGGAGCGGGACCCGGACGAACGAAATCTGCGACGCCCCCGCCGGCCCCTGGTTGGCGTCATACACTTCGGCCAAAAGCAACCGCGCGGCGTTGGAGCCGATGTCGATGGAAGCGAAAAGCATGGAGGATGTGGTTCGTCGGGATTATCGAAACGCGGAGAGGACGGCACAAATCATCATCGCGGCGGTTTCCGTTCGCAAAACACGCGGACCGAGGTCGAGTGGAATCCAATGTTGCTCCAGCGCACCGCGAACCTCTCGGGGACTGAATCCCCCTTCCGGACCGATCAGTACGTTGATCGAACCGGGCGGATGATTTCGAGTCCCGGCGACCCAATCGTAAATGTCGGTCTGTCCGACGTTTTCGTCCGAAATCGGATGGATCAACAAATTCGCCGCGTTGGGGGCGGATTCGTCTTGAGCGAGGAACGATTCGAAATCGGTCGGAGGCCCGATTTCCATCAGCCGTGAACGGCCGCACTGCTTCGACGCTTCGATCACATGCCGTCGGAGCCGTTGCACGACCTGTTCGTCCGCTTTGCAGACGGACAACTCCGTGTGAAGCGGTATCACCCGGGTGCAACCGAGTTCGGTCAGCTTCTCGATCAACCACTTTTGGCGTTCTCCTTTCGGAAGAGCGGTTGCAAGCACGAGCGGAATCGTGCGTTCCAAATGCGACTGGCGACTTTCCCGAATAAGCAGATTTACCCGATCCCGACCGATTTCGGCAACGGCGGCGCGATATTCCAAACCGGAACCGTCGAAAAGAAAGACTTCCTCCCCGATTTTTTTCCGCATCACTTTGGTCAAGTGCCGGGCTTCGTCCCCTTCGAGCGTTGCCGAATGAGTTTCATCGGGAGGATGGGCGAGAAAATAGCGTTGAGTCATCGGATTGAGAAGAACCAGCAATCAGCCATTCAAATTAAGCCGGCCCCAAAACTCCGCCGCTGACGGTTCCGGCTTCAATTTCGGCGAAGCGGCGTCGGATGTTGAGGAACTGTTCTTCCCGTTTGACGAACGCGTCGACGACGTCCGGATCGAAATGGGTTCCCCGACCTTCGAGAATGATCTGTTTCGCCGAATCGTGCGTGAACGCCTGCTTGTAGACCCGTTTGGAGGTCAACGCGTCATACACGTCGGCAAGGGCGATGATACGTCCGCACAGGGGAATTTCCTCCCCTTTAAGGTTCTGCGGGTATCCGGAACCGTCGTACCGTTCGTGATGCGTTCCCGCGATGTCGCGGGCCATGCTCAGAAAGGAAACGCCGGGAAACTTCGCCAAAGCGGCTCCGAGCGTTTCCGCTCCGATGGTCGCGTGGGCTTTCATGATCTCGAACTCCTTTGCGTCCAAGCGTCCCGGCTTGAGCAGTACGGCGTCGGGAATACCGACCTTTCCGATGTCGTGGAGCGGGCTCGTCTGGAAAATCAGGCGGATGAACTCGGCGTCGATGGTTTCATGGTATTTATCCAGAGACGCCATTTCCTGGGCCAAGCCGCGACAATAATGCTGAACCCGCTCCAGGTGGGCGCCGGTGTCCAAGTCGCGCGATTCAGCCAGCTTCGCCAAAGCGAAAATCGCGACGTCCCGGGTTTCCAAGGAAAGAATCCGTTCCCCGGCACGAATTCGCGCCAATACTTCAGCGGGGCTGTAGGGTTTTGCAATGAAATCGTCCGCTCCGGAAGAAAGCCCTTGGATCATTTCCTGGAGCGTCCCATGCGAAGTCAGGAGGATAAAGTAGACATAACCGGCGAATTCTTCGTTGCGAATCGCCCGGCACAGATCGATCCCGGTCATCACCGGCATTTCCCAGTCGGAAATCACCATGCGGCAATAATTGGTCCGGAGAACCTCCATCGCTTCGCTGCCGTTGGACGCGGTAATGACTTCGTATCCGGCGTCGGTCAAAAGCCCTTTCAGGGCCATCAACACGAGTTTACTGTCGTCTACGATAAGAACTTGCATGAAAACCTCAAATCGAAAATTTTGAAATTGCCCCGATGACCGTGGTGATTATACGCGATTGCCCGCCGGGAGGCAGGAGGATTGACCGCAAAAATTTTTCGCTCCGACTTTGGATCAAGACGTCACGTTTTATCCGTTTTTCGTTTCGACATATCGGAAGGTCTTTTCTTCGCGGAAAAAATACGTTACTTCATTATCCTATAAATTGGTCGATCTTTCAACTCGGGAAGCAATCCCGGACCGAAGATATTTTCGTCGGCGCATTCCGGTGGAATCAAGTCGTTTTTTGGCGTCGGGGGCGGCGTCAACGTGGCGACACGGCTGATTTTAGGAGAAAATAACACCCAAAAGCGAACAATTTCGGAAAAAGTTTCACAAACCCCTCTTGACACCCTTTACTCAGTGCCGCCACGGTGGTATATTCCGGACAGTCGTTAGTATCATTACATTTCATTTCATCCTCAACCCCCTTAAAATCATGCCGAAAAAGAAAACCAGCAAAGTCGTTAAAGGTGCCGCCACGAAAAAAGCGAAAGCTCCCGTGAAGAAAAAAGCCGCGCCGGTCAAAAAGAAAACAGCCGCCGCGAAAGTCGCCCGGTCCGCCGGTCCCAAGCCGGTCGCCGCGAAAGGCTCCGTGGGATTCCGGCTCCGTATGAATCCCGCGACTCACAAACAACTCACGAAGATGGCGTCCCAACAAGGTGTTTCGCAAAACACCATGATCAATCAGCTGATCCAAGACGCGAAGTAGATCGTTCCCCGAACGAAACGTGTTGCGTCTCGTCACTCCCCCTCGTATTAGGCTTTCACCGGAAAGTAATACGAACACCGTTGTCATTCTTGTATATCTCCCTTTCCGGGGAGATATATACTACAAACGGTTTGAAAAAGCCCTTTTTCACGTTGAGCAGATCGTTGTCATTCTGAACGAAGTGTACTCACGTAGTGAAGAATCTGGTGTATCCGGCCAACACGCACTGCATCACGGACGCGGCTTGAAACCAGTTTCTTCGGAGTACATAAAGAATGACAACGCTTGCGCCGAAACGGGGAATTTCTCCCCGGTTACAGTATAAAAGAATGACGACTCGTGACCGCCGAATTTGCGCGCAGCCTCAAAACGGTAGCCGATCGGAGTAGAGTGCCCCGCTTGACGGAATCGGCGAAAATGTATACTATTGCGGTCTTGTTTTTGGTCGATCTCTTCGATACGGTCCGGATTGTTCGACTTCACACGCCTTGACCGCTGTTTTCGCAAGCCAAACGTTCTCCGTTTACCGAATCGGCCAACCTGGTTCCGGGAAATCATGGGAATGTGCCGCACGACTTGCGAAGGAAGGAAAATTAGAG
>JAVBTU010000499.1:0-4838 GCA_031556015.1 Thermoguttaceae bacterium | reverse complement strand
GAAGCTGAATCGGCCCGGGGTGTATCCTTTCTGTTTCGCTTCCGGAATCTCGGCGAAAAGCCGGCGGATTTCGTCGAACACTTTCGTGTACGTCGCCGGATTGGAATGCGGACCGCGACCGATCGGAGACTGGTCGATCGAGATCATCTTGTCGAGGTGTTCCAAGCCGGTAATCGAACCGTGTGAACCCGGGGTTCCAAGTCCGCGATTGAGATCCCGATTGAGCGCTTCGACGAGAATATCGTTGACGAGCGAACTCTTTCCGGACCCGCTCACGCCGGTAATGCAGACGAATTTCCCGAGCGGAATCTTCACGTCGATCCCCTTGAGATTATTGTGCGTCGCTTTCTTGACGGTCAAAAACTTCCCGTTCCCGTCCCGAAGCGTCGGAGTAATTTCGATTTTGTCGGAGCCGGAGAGGTAGTTTAAGGTAGAGGACGGGGAGACGGCAGACGGCAGACGGCAGACGGCAGGAAGAATTTCCTCGTCAACTTTTCTTCTTCGTTCAGTCGTCTTCTTTTTTGGGGCTTCCGCTTTTTCTTCCTCTTCCCGCTTTCTGCAGTCTGCCATCTGCCGTCTTATAAGCTCCCTCGGTTTCCCCTGCGCAACGATATGTCCGCCGTGGACGCCGGGGCCGGGGCCGAAGTCGACGAGGTAGTCGGACGCGAGCATCGTCTCTTCGTCGTGTTCGACGACGATCACGGTATTTCCCTGGTCCCGAAGCCGGGCAAGCGTCGCGAGGAGCCGGTCGTTGTCCCGCGGATGCAGACCGATCGACGGTTCGTCCAAAATGTACAGCACGCCGACCAGACCGCTGCCGATTTGGCTCGCGAGCCGGATTCGTTGCAATTCGCCGCCGGAAAGCGTCGGGGCGGTCCGCGAAAGCGACAGGTATTCCAGACCCACGTTGATTAAAAAACCGAGCCGGTTACGAATTTCCTTGAGCACTTCCTCGGCGATGATTTTCCCGGACTCTGACAGCGTCAGTTCGCTGAAAAAATCCCGAATTTCGTTGATCGCAAGAGCGCTGAGCTGCGGGAGCGAGAAGAGTTTCCGGTCGGCGAAAAACGGCGACTTTGACGCCGTTTCCAATTTGAACGCCCGGGCCTGTTCGTTGAGTCGTTCCCCCTTGCAATAGCCGCACGGTATCACGCTCATGTACTTTTCCATCGCGATCTTTTGCATCCGGCTGTTCGTTTCGCGGTACTGCTGGAGCATTTTGGGAATGATCCCTTCGTATTCGCCCCCCCATTTGTGTCCGGACGCGCCGCTTCGCCAAGTGAACGTGATGTGCTGCGAACCGGTTCCCCAGAGAATCGCGTCCCGGATTTTCTGCGGCAACTCCTCCCACGCCGATTCCAGGATCGTGCCGGCCGGCAGTTTGTGGAGTCGTTCCAGGGTATTCGCGACCCCTTGGAAAATATGACGCCGCCAGCGTCCGAGGTCTTTCCATTTTCCGATCGGTTCGATGCACCCTTGCTGAAACGATTTTCGCGGGTCGGGAATGAGCAGCTCGGGGTCAAACGAATGAATGTCGCCGAGCCCGTCGCATTTGGGGCACATCCCCTGCGGCGAGTTGAAGCTGAACATCTGCGGCGTCGGCGGATCAAAACTGACACCACACGAAGCGCAGGCGAACTTCGAAGAAAGCGTAAAAAGCACGGGCGACGAACTTCCCTTTTCCTCTTTCACGTCTTTCTGCCGTCTGCCGTCCGTCGTCTGCCGTCTGCTTTCCCCCCTGTCCTCTGTCCCCTGTCCTCTGTCCTCTAATATACGGATATTCCCGTTCCCGATTTGCAGCGCCCGTTCGACCGCTTCGGCGAGTCGGCTTCCGCCGGTGCCTTTCTTTTCGAGTCGGTCGATCACGACTTCGAGGTCGTGCCGCATCTGTCGGTCGAGTTTCAGGTTGTAGTTCAAACGTACGATTTCCCCGTCGACCCGGGCGCGAATGAACCCTTTCTTGAGCAATTCGGAAAACAGGTCGCGATGCTCCCCTTTTTGGCCGCGAATCATCGGAGCGAGAATCAGGTATCGCGTTCCGTCGGGCAGCGTTTCGATCCGGTCGATGATCTGCTGCTTCGTTTGCGCAGAGATCGGTTTGTCGCAATGGGGACAATATCCGGTCGCGACCCGGGCGAACAGGACGCGGAGAAAATCGTAGATTTCGGTGATTGTCCCAACGGTGGAGCGGGGATTCTGCCCGGCGGTTTTCTGCGAAATGGAAATCGACGGACTTAAACCCGAAATCTGATCGACGTCCGGCTTGGGAAGCTGTCCGAGAAATTGCCTCGCAAAGCTCGACAGACTTTCGACGTACCGGCGTTGACCTTCGGCATAAAGCGTATCGAACGCGAGCGACGACTTCCCGCTTCCGCTCACGCCGGTGAAGCAGATCAGTTGGTTTCGCGGCAAAACCAGATCAATGTCCCGCAAATTGTGTTCCCGGGCGCCTTTGACGATGATGTCGGATTGTGACATGAAAGTGATTGGAGAGAATCGTGAGAAAAAAGCAACCTCGTATTCTACAGTGAAAAAGAAGCCCGACAATAGAATCCCAGTCGCTTGACTCGGGGCGGGATCACCCGAGCGAGGTTTTTGTTAATTTGCCTCCGATTTTTGACGATCCTAGAGGTGGGTGAGTATGTCTACGAGTAAAACTACGGGAACAGAATCCATGGATCCTCTGGAAAATAAAATTCAATTCCTTGAAGAACAGCTTGCGAATACGCAAAGAATGGCGATACTTGGCGAATTGACCTCCACGACAACGCACGAGTTCAATAATATCCTCACCACTATACTAAACTATGCTCAGCTTGGATTGCGACACAGGGACGACGCGACCCGGGACAAGGCATTCGATAAGATCTTGGGAGCTGCGAATCGAGCGACCAAGATCGTCGCGACGATTCTCGGAGCCGCGAAAAACCGAAAAAACGTCCTTGAGCCGACGGACCTGATGAAACTCGTTGAAGAAACGCTTTTCCTACTGGATCGGGAAATGTCCAAGTATCGGATCATCGTCGAAAGGGAATACCAACCGGTGCCCGAAGTTCTTGCGGAAGGGAATCAAATCCAGCAGGTTCTGCTCAACCTCCTGATCAACGCTCGACAGGCAATGCCCGACGGAGGGAAGATCTTGGTTAAACTGTGCCGGGATAAGGGGGGGGAAACGGTCGATCTTTCGATACGGGATTACGGTTGTGGAATTCCGACGGAAAAACTTGGATTGATCTTTGACCCTTATTTTTCCACGAAGAGCGGCCCGGACGCGTCGGGAAAGGGGGGAAGCGGCTTAGGGCTTGCTTCGTGCAAGAAAATCATTGAGCAACACAATGCGAGGATTCGGGTCGAGAGTACACCGGGAAGAGGGACGTTATTCACTTTGAAATTCCCGACGGTGCCCGAAAAAACGAAAAAGCCGAAAAATTCGGTACTCTCGAACCTTGCATCGCCTTGTGGTCCCGTGTATAGTACCTGTGAAAAGTAGAAAAATAGGAAATAAGAGGATATTTCCTAGTATGAGTACAAGCTGCAATCTTAAGTCGAAAAAAAGAATTTTCAAGAAAAATCGTACCCGGCAAGTGGTGAGCGGGTGAAAAATGCTCTATACTTGCCTACGGTTCAAAATTGGTGTAATCGCGAGACGATAGCTGTTTTGATTGATAAGATGACCATAAATAGTTCCATGTCGAAGATTCTCTGCATCGCCTCACTTGCATTATCTTGTTTATTGTTATTGGTTTTTCTTTTGGACCTGGCAGCTGGGATTCCTTTTGGCAAAGCCTCGATGATAATGGACATCGGTTTTCTCGTTGCATCGGGAATCCTCGCGGTATTTAGTTTTCTGACGATGAGGGAGCTACGTTAGGGGGATTTCGATATAGGTTCCGGCCGTTCAGGGCTTGTCGAACGGCCGTAATTTGCTAAATTGATCGCCAAGAGGATCGGGGCGTGGCGCAGCCTGGTTTAGCGCGTCTGACTGGGGGTCAGAAGGTCGCAGGTTCAAATCCTGTCGCCCCGATTATGAGAAAAGGCGGATGCTTGCGTCCGTCTTTTCGCTTAAACCCTTGCCGCTCAAGACTTTACGCAAACTGGCTTGAGCGGTTTTTGTACGTCCTTGCGTCTGTTAAAATACCCGACTATTCCAGTAAAGTACCGCTTTTTGTGCAAGGAAGTGCATAGGAGTGTACTTTTTTGCAAGAACGGGCGCAAGAACGGTTTTTTGCCGCGACCCGGCGGAAAGCCCGGAAAACACCGAGCCGGAGCCATTTTTCCGGACCGCCGAACATCTGTCCGCCGCGCAAGCGCTTGCCCCTTTCTTTTCGCTTCCCCCGACAAGCCGCTTGTCCGCCCCCGTGTGGGGCTTTCTTTCCCCCGGTCGCCCTTTGACCGGGTTCGCTTCGGAGCCGCCCCGTTTAGCCGCTTTTTTCTATGTCGGGAAAAGCGCGGATTGTTCTCCGTCTCCTTTCGTTCGCAAGCAACGCGGATGGGAAATGGGAATCCGTGTCCGAATGTCTGCCATATTGCCGGGCAGTCAGCTTGGGCCTTCTGCAGGTTCGTGTGGGTTTTCATGCCGATCAGATGCTTAGCGGGAAATTCGATGATGGCGGTTTCGAAACTCATGGGAACTCCAGAGAAAAAAGGGATTTGTAGAATAACCGTAATTGTAGTCGATATGAGACAAACCGACGAGATGGTTTGCTTGAAGAGCACCTCCAACCCCGTCTCGATTCCGTCTGTTGCGAAATGCTTGCCCATCGCCGTAGACGTGACTATAATTCACAAATCGAATTTTTCAATTACTAAGGTGAATCATGAAATACAGAAAGTTGGGA
>JAVBTU010000073.1:0-6707 GCA_031556015.1 Thermoguttaceae bacterium | reverse complement strand
GGACCCGTTCCAGGTTTTGGACCAGGTCGGCATCGGCGGTTTGATGAAGATCGCGGTCGAAAAGGGCAAATCGGCGCGTCCGGACATCAAGCTGGGCATCTGCGGCGAACACGGCGGCGAACCGTCGTCGGTGATGTTCTGCCATGAGATCGGTTTGGCGTACGTAAGCTGCTCGCCGCTTCGCGTTCCGGTCGCAAGATTCGCCGCCGCCCAGGCCGCGATCAAGGAAGCGAAATGCAAAGCCGCCGGCGGGTGCGGTTGCAAGAAGTAGTCAAAACCAAGAGCCGGGGGCCTAAGCCCCCGGATTCGTTCACTCACGAAACGTTCAATGTTCGTGATCCTCCGGGGACTTAGGTCCCCGGGTTCTTTGAATTGTGGGAAGGAATGAAAATTCACTTCGTCTATTATGCCTCCAGCCCCAGATCGCGCAATATTTTTTGCGTGCACCCCGGCTGATCTGTCAAGGGTGGTGATAGTGGACATTTCCTCGAAAGCGTGTACGATGCGGGTTCGTGTGTTTTCCGGTACCGTCAAGTGTGTCCTTTCCCCCTGCCCGAAATGCCGACTTACGAATATCGTTGCGATGCGTGTTCCCATCAATTCGAAGAATTTCAATCGATCAAAGCCGCTCCCTTGCAGAAATGTCCCGAATGCGGCAAAAACAAGCTTGTGCGCCTGATCAGCGGCGGAGCGGCGATCGTCTTTAAGGGGAGCGGCTTCTATCAAACCGACTACCGGAGCGACTCTTACAAGAAGGGAGCCAAGGAGTCCAAACCCACGGAATCCACTCCTCCCGCTGCCAAACCGGCAACCCCGCCCACGACCAAAAGCGATTCGAGCACAGCGTGAAAAACAGAGCGGGAAACAAAACAGAGCGGGAAGCGTAAGCGAGCGTTTTTAAATGAGAAATGAGAAATGAGAAATGAGCGAAACCGGACTCATCCTCCCTTTTCCCCTTCTACCCTTTTGCCCTTCTACCTTAATCCCTAATTCATTTTCATGAGCGATTTGAAGATTTTTTCCGGTCGGGCCAACCCGAATTTGACCAAGAAAATCTGTGATTACCTCGGTATCCAACAGGGGCAGATTCACGTCGCGAATTTTCCGGACGGCGAAACACAGTGTAAGGTCGAGCAGGACGTTCGCGGCCAGGACGTCTTCGTGGTTCAGCCGACCTGTCCGCCGGTCAACGATAATCTCATGGAACTTTTGATTATGATCGAAAGTTTCAAACGTGCCAGCGCCGACCGAATCACCGCCGTGATCCCGTATTTCGGCTATGCGCGACAGGACCGTAAGGACGAAGGCCGGGTCCCGATTACGGCGAAGCTGGTCGCGAACCTCATCACCCGGGCCGGGGCGCATCGCGTTTTGACGATGGATCTTCATGCCGCCCAGATTCAGGGGTTTTTCGATATTCCGGTCGATCATCTGACCGCCGCACCGGTTCTGGACAGCTATTTTCGCGATCTTGGACACAAGAGCGAAGACATCGTCGTCGTCAGTCCCGACGAAGGGAGCATTAAGCGGGCGGCGTCGCACGTCAAGGCGGTCGGCGGAACCCTCGCGATCATCGACAAGCGGCGCTTCGGCAACCAGGTCGAACAGGCGCACCTGATCGGCGGGCCGATCGACGGGAAAATCGTCTACATTTTCGACGACTTGATCAGTACGGCGTCTTCGATTTGCGGCGCGGCTCATCTGATGAAGCGCAACGGGGCTGAAAAAATCTACCTGGCCGCGACGCACGGTGTTTTGTGCGGGTCGGCGTTTGAGAACATCAAGCAGTCGCCGGTTGAAAATGTCGTGATTACGGATACGATTCCGCTTAACCCCGAAACGTATTTGCCGAATATTACCGTTTTGAGTGTTGCACCGCTTTTAGGGGAGGCGATTCGGCGAATCCACTGCCATGAATCGGTCAGCCGCCTGTTTCGTGAAATGCAACTCTGGGTCGGCAAGTAGTTCGCGAAACTTTCGGGAGGGAAACCGGTTAATAGTGATAGGTTTTCGCCAGAAATACGCCGGCAAGTTTTGTCATTCTGAGTGAAGCGTACTCGCGAAACGAAGAATCTGGTGTCTCCCGCCGACACACATGGCAAAGCGGGCACAGCTTGAAACCAGATTCTTCGGAGTACCTCAGAATGACAGGAGTGATGCATCAATCGAAACTTGACACTTATTTCCTGGCGAAGCCTTAAAGAGCCGCACACGGCTTTTTCAAATTTTTTAATGATTAACCGCTAACATTTTATACCATGCAATCGACACTGATAAATCGCCGTCTTCGCCGGGAGGCGTTCACGCTCATCGAAGTGATGATCGTTCTTTTCATCCTCATGGTCCTCGCCGGAATCGGCGTGGTTTCGGTTCAGCAGGTCATGACGCAAGCGAAAAAGCGGGAAGCGAAGATCTTCGTCGATGGACTTAAAGGACCGCTGGATCGTTATTTTTTGGACAACGGCCATTACCCGACGACTTCACAGGGGTTGGACGCGTTAATCAATCCTCCGGACGATGCGGACACCGCTAAAGGGGATTGGCCGTATATCGACCAGAATGCGGTTAAATTGGATCCATGGAATCAGCCGTATCAGTATCAATATCCGGGTCAACGGAATCAGAGCAGCTACGATTTGTGGTCGTTCGGCCCCGACGGAGCCCCGGATACCGGTGACGAGATCGGAAACTGGAAATGACGTCGGACACGATGGATTGACGGATCGGGGTGTTTGTGAGAAGATCGACGTATCTTCGAGATTTTTCCCCATTCGCCCAAAGACGCTTTCCATCAAGTCATGTCGATTCAATTTGAACGCCGAACGTCGCAAGGAATAATTCGCTCCGCTTCCCCCGGGGATGTCTGGCCCGATTGGCGGGGAAGTGGCGAGCGTTGGCTTTTCGTTTCTCCGCACGACGACGACATCGTTCTCGGAGCGGGCTTGACGTTTATCAGCGCCGTCGAGAGCGGAATCTCCGTTTACGCCGCTGTGACGACGACGGGCGAAGCCGGATATTGCCGCCCGGAACACCGCGGAAACGTGCAACATATCCGCCGGCGCGAATGTCGGGAATCGTTCGCCCAGATGGGACTACCGGCGGAAAATTTGATCTTGTTCGATTTTCCCGACGCCGAACTGGCCGCGCATCTCGGACATCGCTTGACGGACGACCCGAATTGTGCAACCGCGATCGCCGGAGCGACCGGTCTGCAAAACTCTTACGTTTGGACGCTGCGAAAAATCCGACCGACCCGGGTGTTTCTTCCGACCCTGACGGACATTCATCCGGACCACAAAATGACGCACGAAGAGTTCGTGATCAGCATCTTTCACGCGCAGGGCAAAATCTGGCCCGAACTCGGCGAACCGATTGCCGAGATTCCGAAATTGTACGAATACGCGACCTACTGCGACTTCCTCACGCCACCGACGCTCCGGGTCAAAACGTCCGACGACCTTTTCGAGAAGAAAATCCAAGCGATCCTCGCGTACCAATCGCAGGAGCAGATCGATTTGGCGATTTCCAACCAACGCAAGGCCGGGCCGCAAGAATTCATTCGGGAACTGGAATTCAATATCCTCAACCCGAAACAATATGAAGAGCTTTTTCGCTAACCCTCTCCCGGCTCCCCTGTTTACTCGTTTATTTTCCATGCAAACGATCAACGTTTCATTGACACTTCCGGATGCTTTGATGAATAGCGCCCAAAGAAAAGGTCTTCTGGAATCGGAATCGCTTTCGCGGCTTGTGCTTGAGGCGGTGGAGCAGATGCGATCCATTCCATCCCGGCAATCGCCGAAAGATATGCCGATTCCCGAAGGAATGCGACCGGAAATGGCAAAATACGCGGACCCCGAAACGTATGGGGTGATGAAAATTTTCGGCGATATTGTCGCTCCATTGGGCTGAACATATACGAATACCTTACTTTTTTCCAAGAAAACAACCTCAGTAGCAACGAAGAGGTATAGATACCAACCTTATTTACCTTATTCAAAGGGAAAAATAAGGTAATAAGGTTGGTGTTGTGGTTTGCTTGTGGCTACTGAGCTTGTTCCGTAAGAAAAATATGGTGAGAATAAGGTTTTCAATACATTTGAGAGAATTGAAAAACGAGTAAAGAACGACTTCCAGATATTTTGACTACCCTTTCTTGGCAATATTTACGTGTTCACTTTTACCCTCAATCCCATTTCCCAATGACAAAATACTTCCCCGCATTCATTTTCGTTTTCATTTTCGGAGTCGCCGTTTTCGCGCAAGACGCTCCGCCGACCGCTCCGGCTGCCGCTCCGGCTCCACCGACCGAACAGGCTCCTCCCAAAGGACCGACGCAGGCGGAGCTTGAATCAATGGCTCAAATGACCGAAGAACAGGCCGCGAACCTCAGTCCGGCCAACGCGGCCTTTCAAGCCGCCTATAAAAATTGGCTCGTGCTTCTCAAGGAACTCCGCGCCTTGAAACTGGAATACCAGCAAGCCGCTCCGGACCGATCGATCGCGATC
Organism: Thermoguttaceae bacterium; assembly: GCA_031556015.1. GTDB lineage: Bacteria > Planctomycetota > Planctomycetia > Pirellulales > Thermoguttaceae > JAVBSX01. The sequence goes on along the minus strand of JAVBTU010000073.1, from coordinate 2,199 downwards.
AAAGAAACTTATGACGCAAAAGTCGCTCAAGGAACCATAATGCAGCCCGAGCTGACCGATTTGGCGCTCAAAGCGTTCGAGGAAACGCCATACAAGAATCCTTACGTTTTCATACATCTTTTCGGGTTGATCGATTGGGAGAACGGTCGGGAAAACTACGAAAAAGTCGTGGAATTGTTCCAGAAGATGGAAAAGCACGGCATTCCCGAAACGCACAAAATTCTCTACGCCGTGGCCGGATTGGCCGCCGTGAAGTCGATGCAGTTCGACCTGGCCGACCAATGGCTTAAAATCGCCGGTGAAGAAAAAATGCCGGAGTTGGACGAAACCCTTCTCCAGTATTTCCTCACCCATGCCGACGACGAAAATCGTTCAAATCGAAGAATGCTCGCCCAATTCCCGATGCTGGAGAAAAGTTGGGAAAAAGAAGCGGAAATCCGCAAGAAGGAAGAAGCGGAAACCGATCCGGCCAAACAGAATCCGCAAGTACTCCTGAAAACGAACAAAGGGGACATCGTTTTGGAGCTTTTCGAGGACGACGCCCCGAACACTGTCGCGAGTTTCATTTCACTGGTCAACAAGGGATTCTACAAAAACGTCGTATTTCACCGGGTTTTGCCGAACTTCATGGCCCAGGGGGGGGATCCGACCGGAACGGGCACCGGCGGACCGGGGTACGTGTTCGATTGCGAATGTTACAAACCGGACTATCGTCGGCATTTTCGCGGCTCGATCAGCATGGCCAACGCCGGCCCGAATACGAACGGTTCGCAGTTTTTCCTGACGTTCGTACCGACTTCGATGCTCGACGGTCGGCATACGGTGTTCGGGAGAATCGTCAGCGGCATGAACGTGCTGTCCGAAATCAACCGGGTCGATCCGGAAAAGGAAAATCAGCGGGAGCCGGACATGATTCTCGAAGCGAAAGTCCTCCGAAGCCGTCCGCACGAATACGTGCCGAAAGTGAATACGAGTCGAAGATAGTCGTGCGTTTGGTTTGGTGTCGCGTTTTTGGAGCACCGGCATCCTGCCCGTGACACCCAACGCCGTTAAGTGATTTTTCCCTTGGAGTGCGGGCGCCTCGCCCGCCAGTGGGAAGTCGGGGACCGTTTGCCGGGCTTACTTCCGCTTCGCGAGGGAGGCGAAAGACCGGGATATTCACGTGCGGGCGAGGCGCCCACACTCCATAAAAAACGCTGAACGGCACTGTGTGGCAGACAGTTCCCGCGAAAATGGTGATGCCGTTCCGCAGGTTACGCTTCGCTTCCTATGCGGCTCTTTTTAACGTTCAAATCAATATGTCCCGTTTGATCTCCGTTTTTTTTCTGTTCGTTTTTTCCGCGCAGGCGGTTTCCGCTTTGGAAATCAAAACCGTCGAAGTCGGGATCGACGGATATTACAAGAACGGATTCTGGACGCCGGTCGCGGTTTCGTGGTCGGGGGAACATGCGGATCAAGTTGCGCGAATCGAATTGGAAACCGTCGACTCGGACGGAGCGCCGATTCAAACCGAAAGCGATGTCAAGGCTTCGCGATCCGACGAAACCTTTCGGGCGACGGCTTATGTGAAACTCGGTCGTAACACCGGTGCGTTGACGGTGCGACTTTGTTCGGCCGACGCCGTTCTCGCTGAAAAACGGATTCATCCCACGCTTTCGGAAGCGGCGGAAATTCGTGGAACCTCGCGAAAAACGACCCGGGCTGATTCCTCCGGCGTTCTTTTCCTTTCGCCCGTTCCCCAGGAGCGGCCGATCCTCCTGGTTCTCGCCGTCAACGACGCCGGTCTCCAGGACGCGGTCGGCATGTTGCGGCTCAAAGAAACGCGGCGACCGATTCTCGTGTCGATCGATTCGCTCGACAAACTTCCCCGGGACCGTCGCGGGCTCGACGCCGTCGAATTGATCTGCCTGACGAATTCCGTGCCGGGAATGTGGGAAGGGACCACCTCGAAGGACGCCCGAATTCTGGCGATGCTCCAGTGGATGAAGCTCGGCGGGCATATTCTGTTCGCGCCCGGCGGAAAAAGCGACTCGCTCCTGGCCGGAGAAGACGCTCCCCTGAAACCGTTTTTGCCGGGCCGGTTCGAGCGCATGGCGACGCTCCGGCAAGGGAAACCGCTGGAGTTGTTCACCGACAGCAGTCGGGCGATCCAGATGGACGGCAGTGAAGCGGCGCCGTTTTTGGAGATGCCGTTTCTTT
>JAVBTU010000505.1:0-5543 GCA_031556015.1 Thermoguttaceae bacterium | reverse complement strand
CCCCACCCACTCGAGCGCCGGATAATCTTTGAAACGGCAAACGACCGCACTGACGGTCAACCGCGTTTCCGGGTCGGTCCAGTGGAACTCATGCACGGTTCGATCCTTTTCCGGTCGGGTTCCGTGCTGAAATTTCCAGTGCGGCAGCAGTTCCCGGGACGATTTGCCGTTATAAACGAACGAAAACGGATATTCCCCGCCGAGCGAATAGATTTTCGTTTCGTCGAGATACGCGGTCGCGGAATCGTCGTAAACGATTTCGGCGTCGGCCCAATCGGCTTGGTCGAATCCCGGTCCGTCGTCGGCGTCGTCGACTTTGAGCGTGAACAGCCGGGTTCCCTGCGGCAAGGCGACTTGGAATTCCTGCGGAGCGGAATCGCCTTTGAGGATTTCCGTTTTACGAAGTTCTTTCCCGTCGACTTCGATCGCGAACCGAACCGAACCGCGAACGCCGCCGGTGTCGGGATTATTGTCGATTCCGACAACGGCCCGAAATTCTCCGGCCGGTTTCGGAAGCGAAACGACGATCTCGGAGTTCGAATGCGTACCGAGTCCACGCTCGAATTTCCGGTCGCCGAGTTTTAGCGGCGTCGCGATGCAAGATTTTCCCAGTTGCAGCGAACTGTGATCCTGCCGCCGCACATTAAGTTGAATTTGGTTGGAATCTCGTGAAACCTGCTCGCCGGAAAACGCGGCGAGCGCCCAGCGGTGGGCGAGTTCGATCTCCCCGGCCGACGCCATGATCGCATCGTCCGGCTCGGCCGCCGGAATCCAAGGTTCCTCGGCGCACAGGAAAGAGATTCCAAAAAACAGGAACAAAAACGTCGGGAGCAGCGGGAGTGTTTTCATGGTCAACGAATCGGCTGGGGGACATTCGGGGAGGGATCGCTACGCGTTTCGAACGGCGTCGATCATCGCCCTGAAATTTTCGCTTTTGACGCCGCGGTGACTCGGATTGCTGGACGAAACGATCAGGCCGCCCTCTTTGCCGCGTCCTTTGTCAATGCACACGCGGACCTCTTCGGCGACCTGTTCCGGGGTCCCGTCGCACAGGTTGCCGGTGCAGTCGATGTTCCCTTTCAAGCAGATCTTGTCGCCGTATTGCGTTTTCATTTCCCCCATGTCCAACCCGGCGCCCGGATCGATCGGATCCAAACAATGAATCCCCGCGTCGATCCACATCTCCACGAACGGGCGGATGTCGCCGTCGCAGTGTTTGATGATCAGCAATCCGAGGTCCCGGTATCCCTGCATGACCTCGCGAAACGCCGGATAGAGAACGTCCCGGTACGCTTTCGGGGAAAAGAGCGGACCGTCGGCGGTACAAACGTCGTCGGTCGTCGCGACGATTTGAACGCCGAACCGTTTGACCGCCAGCTCGGCCAGGCCGACGTTGTATTCGACGATCCGTTTTAAAAGGTCGGCATAATTTGACTTGTCCAACAAGACGCCCATCAGCGCGTTTTGGTATCCCAGCAGGTCCCGGGCGTCGGAAAAACCGTCCCGCAAATTGAAGACGATCGCCCGGTGGTCGCCGTATTTGTTCATCGCGCGTTCGAGCGTCTTGAACCGGTCGGGAGCGTCGATTTTCGGGAACTCATACGAACGGTGGTTCGCCAGTTCTTCAATCGGATACGAAACGGCCGCGGCGAGAACGTCCCCGGTCAACTTGCGCCGAGTTCCCCATTCGTCGAGATAAGTCGTCTCGTCGATCCATTGTTTTCCGTAATCGGCCCGGACATTGACCGCGTCGAGATCGAGGATTTCGGTCGCGTCGATCGGATCGGTCGTCCCCGTCAGGTCCTGGAGAACGGTTTGATCGATAAACCATTCGAAAACCGGGACGCGGGACGGTTTTTGGCGGTTGAGAGCGGCGAGAATGTTTTCCTTGGGGGTCATGATGATCTTTCGTACGCGGTTGAAGGGAACCCAGATGGTCGTAAGCCCCGATTCTAGTAAAAACGTCTATCGGGAGCAACAGGTCTTTTCCGTTTTCACGAACCCGGCTTTGAGTCCGGATTCTTCGGAGTCCCTCGGTATGACGCAATATCCTATTTTACCTACGTCCTCATTCCGTTTCACTGCGCGTGTGCTATGATTTTTCGTGGGGTCGTGCGGCCCCGAAACAAGAATCACTCCCTACTATGAAGTACGCAATAATCATTCCGGACGGTTGCGCCGATTGGCCGGTCGAGTCGTTAGGCAACCGAACACCGCTCCAGGCAGCCCGGATTCCGAATATGAACGCCCTCGCCGCTTCCGGGATCGTCGGTTGTTCCAAAAACGTTCCCGAAGAACTCGCTCCCGGCTCCGACGTGGCGACATTAAGTTTGCTCGGATTCGATCCGCTCGCTTGTTTCACCGGCCGCGCGCCGTTGGAAGCCGCCGCGCAGGGAATCGAGCTCCAGCCGAACGACTGGGCGTTTCGCTGCAACCTGGTCTCGATCGGCCCGAAGTCGGAAACCGACGCTACGGAAATCATGCGAAGCTTTACGGCGGGCCACATTTCGACCGAAGAAGCGGCCCAATTGCTGAAATCGACCCAGGAAATCCTCGCCCCGCTTTGCCCCAATCCGATCCAATTTTTCAGCGGCGTCGGATATCGCAATCTGATGATCTTCACCGAAAAAAACGGCGAATCGGTCTTTTCCCGGGAAACTCGAACCTTTGCCCCGCACGATTACACCGACCAGCCGATCGAGCCCGCTTTGCCGCAAGGACCGGGCCGTGAAACGCTGCTTCGCCTGATGCAGGAAAGCGGAAACGTGTTCGCCGATCATCCCGTCAACCGCCGCAGGATAGAGCAGGGAAAGAACCCGGCGACCCAGTGTTGGCTTTGGGGACAGGGACGCAAACCGAACGTCGAACGGTTCTCCGACCGTTTTCTCCGTGCGGCGGGGGGCCAATCGCTCCGCGGTACGATGATCACCGCCGTCGATTTGCTCCGGGGCATCGCGAAACTGATCGGCTGGTCGGTCCTCGACGTTCCCGGGATCACCGGATACGTCGACACCGATTACGCCGCGAAAGGTCGATTTGCCGTGAACGCGCTGGAACAGTACGATTTGGTTTGCGTTCACATCGAAGCGCCGGACGAATCGGGACACGAAGGTTCGGTCGAAAAGAAAACCCGTTCTCTGGAAGAAATCGACGAAAAAATCGTCGCTCCGATCGCCGAGGCGCTGAAAACGTACGGCGACTGGCGTATTCTCATTTCCCCGGACCATCCGACGCCGGTCGCCTTGAAAACGCACACGCGCGGCCCGGTCCCCTGGCTGATCGCCGGAAGCGACATTTCGCCCGACGCCGCAACCCGATACGACGAACCGACCGCCGAAGCGTCCGACGTCGTCTTCGAGCCGGGCTGGAAGTTGATGGAACGATTTATCGACACCGTAAAATGAAACATAGGCCTTCGCCAGAAAATACCAGGCCAAAACAAAAATTCCAATTTTTAAAACCACAGAGATCGCAGAGAGTTTGGATTCAAAGTACTCTCTGTGTTACTAACTTCAAACATCGTGATTTTTTTCACGAAGTAAGCGCCCATCGGAAGCGAACACTTTTCCGAGCGGCAGCTCGTTTTGGCTGGCGGCCCTGCCGCCCTGCGCTCTCTGTGGTAAAAAATATTCCGATCTTTTTTGGGCAGGCTGTTTTTCAGCGACAACCATACGACTCAGGAAACGTCCTTTTCCGTTCCGGAGTTCATTTCACGTCCACACGGAGAGGCCGGTCCATCCCGACAAGCCAGTTGGCCGCCAGGAGCGGATGCTCGCTGAAGTCCGGGGTTGAGCCGACATTCAGCTCCGCTGTTCCCCGGATCGGGACGACCGCGGCGGTTTTGTTCCATTCCATTTGGACCGGAATGTCGCTTTTGTTGGTGAACGTCAATTGATCCCCCTTTCGTTCGATCACGACGCAGGATTCAAATAGAGGCTTGACGAATTTTTCGCGTCCGACGATTCGATCGGCAAACCACGCGACGGTTCGCCCGGCGAAAAACGCTTCCTTGACCGATTCGACGGTCCTTTCTTTCGCGAGAACCAGCGTGATCGGTCGCTTCGTATTGCGGGAACCGTAAGTGTCAAATTCGCTGCGGTGAATGTCGCTGTTGGAGAAAATCGCCAGTTCTTTCTCTTCGCACCAATCGCAGACGTTCGGGTAATATTCGTAGTGATTAAAACATTCGACTCCGTGCAACAATCCGTCTTTGCGAAAACCTTCGTGAACGTCCGTGTAGAGGATCGGGGCGCCGTTTTCGATGCCGCCGCTTTTCGGGGCCTGCCAACCGGGGTGATTCCACAAGATGAATGCCCCTTGTTTGACGGCGGCTTCGAGCATTTTGCGAACATCGGCGACTTCCGCGGCGATCGGAGCGGTTTCCTGGTGGAACAGGGCGTTGAAATGCCCCGGCGGCATCGTCGATTTCGTGATTTCCGTTCCACGTACCAGGAGCAGGTTTTCCCGCTCCGCGACCGGCTTGGCCGATTCGTAAGCAATATCGTAATCCTCGTTGCGATCGCGAAGTTTGATACCGTTTCCGCCGACATTGGGCCGATATTCGATGTGGTCGGTGATCGCGATCACGTCCAAGCCGTTGCCGACGGCTTCGGTGATTCGCTCCTGTGGCCAAACCGTCCCGTCGGAAAACATCGTGTGGATATGAAAATCCCCCTTGAGAACACGGAATTCTCCGACGTCGGGAATCGAGATTTCCCGTTTTGGCGGAATCGCCTTGATCACATCCCCGAACGGGACGGTGTAGGTTTTCGGCGGCTCGGCGACCGTTTCCGCCGCGGCCAGTCCGGGATTGTTTCTCGAATCGGTCAAAGTCGTTTGCGTCATCACCGCGGCTGTGCCCAGCAGTCCCGCACGTTTCAGAAAATCGCGTCGATTGTGCATCAGTGTTCTCGTCGTCAAAATGGGTTAAGGATTCATGCTTCCCGGGCGAGCGGACAAGTTCCATCGCGATCGGGAAAACTCGAACCCTTGCAGTTTATCCCACTGAAATGCTAAAAGCAACCGTCGTGAGCAAGAGAACAAGAGAACTGCAAAGTCTTGATAAAAGCGCGCGGAGACGCAAAGACGCGGAGTTTGAAAGCAGGATAGGCAATACAAGCAAAATGGATGATTTGTTTTGGGGAAGTTTTGGTCAAAAACCTCCGCGCCTTTGTGCCTCCGCGCGAAAAAAATGGACTTTGCAGTTCTCTTGCGCAAGAGAAGGCCTTACTCATGCTCTGGAATGCTGAACGTCTGCGTCAAATCCCCGGCATCTCCACGTGCAAATCCGAAAACGTCGACTTTGACAATTGCTCCGATTACACAAAACGTAAAAGATAAACGTTTCTTTCCGGAATCATTCCCCGCTTTACCCGCTCCGAAGTCTAAGTCGAACCGGTGTATTCACTCTTTTTCAGCTTTTTTCCGAAATTTTTTTTGCCGCGCACGTTTTATGATCTATATTCGAGAGACAATTCGACCGAATTTCGCGTTGACGAACTTTTTCCCTAAAGTTCAAGGATCGCGGTTTGTTCGGGTTCCCC
>JAVBTU010000306.1:0-6518 GCA_031556015.1 Thermoguttaceae bacterium | reverse complement strand
AAAGAAGCATCATTTCGGCGAAATCGCTGGTCGCGTCTTCATTGGCTCCGAACGCTTCGGCGTCGCAACGCCATTCGGCCGCTTCGTCGAATTTTCGCACGGCGTAATGCGCAGCCGGATTGAACCAGTGCAAAAGCGTAATTGTCCGTAAAACGAACGACTTGAATAGATCGCCGTGCCGGTAATGCGAAAGTTCATGTTTCAAAATTCCAAGCCGCACATGTTCCGGGGCTTCCTCCCAAAGTTCTTCCGGCACGACGACCGCGTATTTCGTGAACAGCCGCAACAGGCCCGGTCCGTGATGTTCCGCGATTCGCAGCTCGATTTTGCGAGGATCGATTCCGTAATCGGCAAGTAATCGATTCCATTCCGTCATAAATATCGCGTCAGGAATCGAAGCGTCGTTCGCCTGCCGGATCGCCCGGAACCAGTAAAACAGTTGCGCTGCGAAAAACAGAGCCGCTCCCGTCGTCCAAACGGCAAAGAGGAGCTCAATCGCGTACGCGTTGAAAAACTCCGGCCAAGTCCGCTGTGGAATTTGTGGTTCCTCAACGACGATCGGTTGCGAAACGACGGAAATTGGGGTTGACGCCGGCTCGGGTTTCGAAGTGTTTTCGAGGATGTGCGGGCGAGGCGCCCACACTCCATTTGTCGAGGGGAGCATCCACGTTTCGTCGGGGTGCGGGCGGGGCGCCCACTCTCCATTGGGTTCTGGTGTCAAGACCGGCAATTCCACCGGCAAGCGAACGCATGCGATTCCGAGGAGTAAAACGAATCCCCACGCGAACCGGTTCCATTTCGGCAAGCGGCAGCCGGACACGTAAAGCAACAAGCCCACGACGGTCCCGCCGATGAGCAGCAGGAGCGTGGAACGAATCAGGAATTCCAAAAACGGTTGCATTATTTCGCTCCTTTCTTTTGCTCGACGAGTCGTTCGAGGAACGCGATTTCTTCTTTCGAGAAATCCCGTTTTTCGGCCAAATGCGACATGAGCGGCACGAGATTCTGGCCGCAAAGCTCTTCAAAGAGCTCGAAATAACGTCCGGAAACGCGGCTGCGTTCGATCGCGGCTTCGTAAGTCGCCGGGTTTTCCGTGACCCGCCGCACGAGCCCCTTGCCGACGAGCCGGTTCAGCCGGGTATGCACCGTCGTCAAGGCGAGATTGCGACCGCGATCCCGGAACCACTGGACCGTTTGGCCAAGATTGACCGGCCCTTGCGACCAAAGCAGCTCCAGGAGTTCCATCTCTCCCGGAGCAAGTTTGTGATTTTTTTCGTTGATTTTTTTCGGCATGATTTTCTCCCGATAGTTCTACTGGGTAGCAACACTGATCGCAATATACTACTGTGTAGAAGTGCTGTCAAGAGAAAGAAAAAAAATTTCTCCCGTTCATAGCCCGGATATTTCATAGGCCGATTTTCCACAGGGCGGCAGGGCCGCCAGCCAAAACGAGCTGCCGCTCGGAAAAATGTTCGCTTCCGATGGTCGCTTACTTCGTGAAAAAATTCAAGATGTTCGATGTTAGTAGCACAATTCCTGCGACAGATAACTGCTCGACATTTCAAACACGAAATGACGAACACGCACCTTCACCGATGCCGCCACCTTGAATAATTTCTCGCGAATCGTACTTGACTGGAAAAGCCTATCCTTTTCAAGAATCATCGACTTGATTTTTCTTCGCGTTTCGGCTACACTTAAGAGTAAGAGATGGGTAAGCAGAAGATCAATCCACGATCGAGCATGAAGGCCGAGCCGAAAACGCAAGGCAATTACATCGACATGTTCGTCAAACGAATGTTCGGTCGGTTGTTGGTTTTTATCGATTTTCTCGTCCACTTCGCCGATCCTAAGTTCGTTGCCGAGATTGATTTGCGAAAAATCAAACCGGCTTCGACGCACTACTTCGGGAAAGACGGCGACGAGCGGATCGTGGACCTGATTTTCCAATGCCCGCTGAAAAACGGCAACGGGAATCTGATGGCGGTGATTATTTTCGAACATCAAAGCGCAAGCCTGAAAAAAATACCGCACAAGATTCTCAAGTACATTTCCGCGATTTGGGACGCCGAAATCAAGGAGGGCAAAAAAGTCCTATCGGCGCCGTACTTTATCGTTTTACGAACGGCGAAGAAACCGCATCGTGGTACCTATCCGACGATGGCGGATTCGTTGCCGAAAGGCAAAGACGGCAAACCGATCGGCAAAGTGGTGGAGATTGAATATGACGTCGTGGACCTGCCCGCCTGGGATTTCGATAAACTGATCGGCGGCACGGTATTACGGCTGGTGATGGGCGTTTTGAAGAAGATGATCGAAGGAAATGAGGACGAATTTCCCGAGTCGATGATGCCGCTTCGTGAGATCACAGACGAAGAACAGCAGATCGAGCTGACGCGGGAATTGCTGGATTTCGTGGCGAAAGCGTTGGCGGTTCATAATCGACGGCTGGATGCGCCGACGATCAATCGGGTGATGAAAACAGTTTTCAAGGAAAAAGGGACAGATATGATGAAGACGATTTTTGAGGAAAAATACGATCAGGGCGTCGCTGAAGGCGAGGCGAGAGGCAAAGCGGAAGGCAAGGCGGAAGCAGTTTTGACATTCCTCCGTGTTCGATTCAACCAGGTTCCCCAAGAGGTTGAGGATGCGATCCGTAAAATGAACGATCCGACGGCATTGGACTCTTGGACTGCTCATGCAGCGACGTGCAAAACTTTGGAAGAGTTCGAGAAGGCAATTCATTAACGACTGGGTTGGTGACCTTTGGTATTGGCTTTTTCCACAGGGGGGCGGGCCGCCGGCCAAAGCGAGGTGCGAGCCGCACTGGCACTCCCTCTCGGAAAAGTGTTCGCTTCCGATGGACGCTTCCTTCGTGAAAAAAATTCACGATGTTCAATGTTAGTCACATAGGACGGCCGGACGTAGAAAAATGACGCCACTTCCGCCCGTTTGGCCCGGGAAGCGTTTCTCGTTTTTATCGTGCGACCTGTTTTTCGATGGTCTTGACGAGCGTATCGTAAATCGGATCGGGCGATTCCTGCTCGTATTGGACCGTGAGCGTGTCCAGCAAGCGTTTGACTTGGTTGCCGCGAATCAGAACACGATGTTTTTGGACGCTTTCGGCGAACGCCTGGGCCGCCTTCTCGCGGATCGGTTCCGGATAGCTCTCCAACGTCGCGATTTCGACGAGCGCGTTTTGTGCCGTGTTGCTCCGAATTTGAGCGAGCAGCGGCAATCCTTCTTCGGCGAGAACCGGCGAATGCGCGGCGTCGCGGGCGAGAATTTCCAGATTCTCCACCCGATACAGCTTCGGATTGTCCCGCATGTTCGCGGTCAACCAACCGAGCGATCGTCGGGCCTGTTCCAACCGAATCGGCGCCGGCACTTCCTGAACGCCGGTCAGTTCCCGGACCCGCCCGACGATGAAATCGGTCGCTTCACGATCATGCGGGAACGGTAACACCACGGCGAGCGAATGCTCCAGCGACGTGCCCGAGATGCTCCGTTCGAGCTTCGACATCAGCGGGAGCGGCTTTTCGATCGGAGTTGCTCGAAAAATCTCCTCGTCCGCGGAAATCACGGCGATCGGTATTTCATGCGTTCGGGCATCGTTTTCCATTCGCTGAACGAACACCGGGACGATCGGCTCGCCGCAGCGCCGGTCGATCAGGACCAATTCGACGTCGGGCGAGGAAATCGCCTCTTTGAGGGCGTCGTCGCTCCGAGTCGCGATTTTCGTCGCGTAGCCGACCCCGGCGAGCAAGCCGGATAATTCCATCGCGTCGGCGATTTTCGGACAGCAGACGACGGCGACCTGCTTCCCTTCGGAACCGGCAAACCAGGTCAACGCATCGCTCACGAACGACGAGCCGGGATAGGGACGATTCGGTGCCAGTTTCATCACGGCTTCCGTCGCGGCGAACCGGACCCGGCGATCGTTGCATTGCGTCGCAAAGACGAGCATTCGGGGCCGCACGGTCTGATTCCGTGCGAGTGAAACCGGAAAGAGCACGGCGTCCGCGTCTCCGGTTTCCCCAAGGAGTTCCGCCGCGGCGATTCCGGCCCCGGTCCAACCGTTTCGCAGCGCTTCGGCCAAAATGGAATCCAATTCCGCGACTGAAAGACCGGAAGCCGTTTCCAACAAAGTCGCGATCCGACTTTGCGGCGTCCGGTCCAAACCGGAATCGTAAACGATCTTTTCGAATTTCGCCGCGAATCGTAACGTCGCGATTCCGTTCAAGTGCGGCGCGATTTTGTACGCTTGTTCGGACATCTGGAGCGTTTTCAAACGAATCGCGTCCAGCACGGGAAGACGTACCAGTTGTGGTTTACCGGCCGGACCGGGAATCCAGAGCGTCGACATGTTTTCCGAATCGACCAACAGAGGACGATCCTTTCCGGCGTATTCCTTCGCGACTTTCGCGAGTACTAAAGCCGCCTGTTCCGCGGACGGAAGACGACCGATCAATTTTTGGACGTAATATCCGATCTGTTTTCTCGTCGCTTCGTCCAAACGCTCGTCGAACAAAGCGGGAAAAAAGACATAAGCGTCCTCGGTGGGAATCCAAGAGTAAAGGAATTTGGCGCAGCGCTCGACCCGGTTCGAATCGCCCGATTCGAGGACGACTGCGGTCGCGTCCCGAGCATGTCGACCGAACGATTTGAGTACCGTTTCGACTTGCGCCCGTTCTTCGTCGTTTTGCGTCGTGCAGAGGATTTCGATCAGATCTTCGATCGAGGTCTCGCTTCCTTGCCAGATCACCGAAAGCCCATGATGAATCACCGACTTATCGCCGTCCGCGTCCCGGATTTCCTTGAGTCCTTGTGCTAACGATTCGGGAGGATTCGCTTTCAAAAACGCTTCGGTTCCTTCGACGATCCGCTTGGCGGCAAGCTGTCCCTGCGGTTGAAGCGACGGTTCGGTCATCAGCCGGATCACGTCTTCGGTTCCAAGTTTTTTGTTGATCGCGGCGAGCTGGTCCGGCGTCGCCTCGGCGGAGAGGAATTGCTTCAGTACCCGGCCCGCGATTTCCAATCGCCCGCTTTTCGAGAGCTGATTGGCCGCGAAAATCAACTCTTCCGGCGTCTTCAAATCCTGCCAAAGCAGGACCGCTTCCACGGCGTCTTTATTGTTCAAATGCGTGTAATATCCGTCGAGGATCCGATCGACGGCCTGCTCGTTCAGCGGCGCCAGACCGTTTTGGGCGAGGATTGCCGCCAGACTCGAAGCACCGAGCTGGTCCGCGATTTCAAACAGTTCCTTTTGCGAAACGTTCATTTTCAGGAACTGCGCCAAGAGTTTTTTGATCAGAGGGAGCGTTTGGATTTCGTTTCCGTGTTTAATCAACAGGGAAACCGATTTCATCGTTTCCAGCGGTGTGATTTCCCGATCGACCGTCAAAGCGGCCTCGGCCTTGTCGAGCAAATTCATCGCTTCGCCGGTCGGAATTTCCGCGTGGGTTTCCGGAACGAGATCGACGGACAATCTCCTGCCGGACGAATCGAACGACTGTTGCGGCTGCGGTTTCGGCTTTTGCAGGGTCGGTTGCTCCGTCGGCTGCGGCTCTTCCTGAAAGGGGGAAGATTCGTCGAACGACGAATCGGCTTCCTCGACGTCGTCGCCGAAAACATCCTGGGCTTGGAGTCGATTCGTTGGAGCGGTCAACAGGCAAAGCGACAAACCGATGAGTAGAATGCGATAAAACATTGCGATTCTTTATGAAAAAACCATTCTTCCCGACGATTGGAAGGGACCAATCCCTATCCGGTTATCGTAGAGTTTTCTGTCAAAATCCTTACGGACTGACTGATAAAGACCGATTTCCTTCACCGCAAGTTGTTTTGTATCGCCTGTATCGAATGAAACGGTTGTCCCGCCGCGCCGTTATGTGTTTTCGCTCTTGGAATGCGGGTTGACAATTTTTTTGCGGTCGGCTCTCTTTCCGGCGCCATGCAAGAGAAACGAACTGCAAAGTCCATTATTTCGCGCGGAGATACAAAGGCGCGGAGGTTCTTGACCAAAATTTCCCTATAATAAATTATCCTTTTTGTTTCTGTTGCCTATACTGCTTTCAAACTCCACGTCTTTGCGTCTCCGCGCGCTTTTTCAAGACTTTGCAGATCTCTTGGGCGTCTTGTGAATTATATCCTCGAAACTATAATTCATCGGTAAGGAAGGAGAATTTCCAATGCATTATCCTTGGTGGTACGTCCCCGGTTTCACGGCGCCGATGTTGATCGCGGCGATCGCGGTCATTCACGTGATCGTTTCTCATTACGCCGTCGGCGGAGGGATCCTGATCGCGATCGAGAATTCCCACGCGATTCGCAAAGGGGATGAAAAATATCGCAATTACTGGAAATCGCACACCCAGTTTTTCGTTCTGCTGACCGTCGCGTTTGGGGCGATCACCGGGGTCGGGATCTGGTGGACGATCGGACTCGCTTCGCCGCTTGCGACCGAGATGCTGATCCGTACGTTCGTGTTCGGCTGGGCGATCGAATGGGTCTTTTTC
>JAVBTU010000098.1:0-8637 GCA_031556015.1 Thermoguttaceae bacterium | reverse complement strand
AGTCGACGGTTGATGATTCAAGTGGTGCTATGGCATTACCTTGTCATCTTTTTTGCATGGTGTGTTTATGCCGCCATCGTAAAAAACGTCCCATCGGAGCCGGTAATGCAAAATTTCGTTCTGAATGTCGCGTTTCTTTCCGGTGCAGTCGGCCTTGTCGGATACACGATTTTCACATGTGGATATTTCAATCGTCGCTGGAAACAAATTGTTGAAGAAGACATGGCAATACGCCCGGCTCCTTCCGTCGATTTGGAAAAATCGTCTTTGTCGCTCACGAGTTTGCGGCATCAAATCATCGGAGTATTCAGTTTGGTGGTCGTTTATATTTTGTCCGCATTAATCTATGACGCGATAACCGGCGGATACTATGTCGACGGGAAACATTCGCCAATGTTGCGTATCGGAATCTTTTTTTGGGCGCAGGTTCCACACCTCGTGTTGGCCTTGGTCGTGATCTCGATGTACGGATCGACGAGAAACGAAGAAACGTTCAGAAAATATCCCTCGAAGTATCCGGAGATTCTTGATGATTTGACAGGGAAAGCATCGACCCGGCGCAGACCGTATTTTCTCATCGATGCATGCGTTTTGTATCTTTCCCTGCTTTTCTTTTGCTGGTGTGGTTTTCATTTGCCCAATCGAGGTTTCGATAAAATCGGTGAACCGATGGCACATGCAGCGGTCTTGTGCGGCTGTTTCCAGATTTTATTCCTTGTGTCATGGATTTGGCAACTGGTCCGATATGCCGGGATTCCGAGAAAAAGGTATTGGGGTTTCGTGATTTTCGGATCGGTCCAAGGCGTCATCGCCTTGACGATCCTGCTGATTTCGAAAGGAGCACTGACGGGCAAGATCGATCCTTCCTATTTTGGCTCGTTTTTCGTGTCGATGTGCATTTTCGTTTCATCGGTTTACATCGCGATGGTCTCGGCGGGAATTATCGGACTCCGGGTCTTTCGGCGGGAGGATTCCCGGCATACGCTGCCGTTATCCTCCTCCACAACCTCCTGAAACGAGCTTGTTTTTTCACATTCCCTCTTGCGGGCGAGGTTCGGAAGCACTACAATCCCGGAAGTTAATGTTTCCCAATCCATTTCACCCTCATTTTTCAGGGAGGACAACTATGGCATAAGCCGAATCGAAAACCGAAAATAAGAAACCGCTCACGAAAACGGAAATCATCGCCAACCTCGTCGCCGCGACGGACGTTCCCAAAAAAGACGTGACCGCCGTTCTTGAAGCGCTCGGCGAAGAAATCAAAAAGAGCTTTTCAAAGAAAGGCTCCGGCGCGTTCGTCCTGCCGGGCTTGATCAAAATCGACAAGAAGCAGGTCAAAGCTCAACCGGCAAAGAAGGGCGTCAAGAACCCGCTGACCGGCGAACTGTACGACCGCCCGGCAAAGAAAGCCCACGAGAAAATCCGGGTGCGAGCCCTCAAATCGCTCAAGGAATTGGTGTAATCTCTTTCATCTCGCTTCGGCTCCGACCGTAACGAGACGCTTGCTTTTCACGGCCTGACGACCCAAAGTGAAACCGAGAAATCATGCTCCATAAATTCGGGTTGCTCCCCCGTGTGATTCTGGCAACTGTCGCCGGATGGGGGCTCGGTCAATACGTCGGGCCGACGTTCGTCCGATGGTGCGCGACATTCAATACTTTGTTCGGGCAGTTTCTCGGCTTTTCGATTCCGCTGATCGTGCTCGGACTTGTCGCTCCAAGCATCGCTGATTTAGGCAAGAAAGGCGTACGACTTTTGGCCGTCACCATCGCCATCGCTTACGGTTCGACGCTCTTCGCCGGATTCCTCGCGTATTCGGCCTGTTCCGCGATTTTTCCCGCGATCATCACCGTCGCAGCGGGGACAGCGGGAGACGTTCCGGATTCGCTCGGACTGCTTCCGCCGGTCTTTTCGCTCGAAATTCCTCCGGTCGTCGGCGTAACGACGGCGCTGTTGCTCGCCTTTGTCTTCGGGATCGGCATGACGTCATGCGGATCCGAGATTCTGTTGCGCGGTTTTACGGAAGCACGGTCGATCATCGAGAAACTGATCGCAACGGTCATCGTGCCGCTGTTGCCGCTTCATATTTTCGGCATCTTTCTGAATATGACGTACAGTGGTGTCGCGATGGAAATCATCGGCGACTTCGGGAAGATGATCGGCGTGATTTTCGCCTTGCATCTGCTGTTGCTCCTGATCCAGTTTTCCGTTGCGGGAATTGTCGGGCGACGTAATCCGCTCCGAATGCTTTGGACGATGACCCCGGCGTATGCGACGGCGTTGGGAACGGCGTCATCGGCGGCGACGATTCCCGTAACGCTGGCATCGGCGAAGAAACTCGGGATCAACGAGGACGTCGCCGACTTCTGCGTTCCGCTGTGTGCGACGATCCATCTTTCCGGGAGCATGCTCAAAATCACGGCGACGGCCTTGGCGATCTGCTTGATGAACGGTCTGCCGCACGATCCCACCCTGTTCGCGGGCTTCATCATGTTGCTCGGCGTGATGATGGTGGCGGCACCGGGAATTCCCGGCGGGGCGATCATGGCCGCGACGGGTGTGCTTCAGAGTTCGCTCGGTTTCAACGAGCCGCAGATCGCCCTGATGATCGCGATTTACCTCGCCATCGACAGCTTTGGCACCGCCGGAAACGTGACCGGTGACGGTGCGATTGCCGTAATCGTCGACCGAATCGCGTAAACGCCGCATCTGTTTTTCCGCTCGCCGCTGAAACGACCAAACATTAACGGACAACTCCTAACGCTACGAGAATCGTATCAGTGTTTACACGGACGTGTAAACAACGACGCTCATTCGCTCTCTGACTTTGCCGAAGCCGATTTCTTTTACCGCACGCCGAAAAAGAAAAGAACCGTCTTGATCGTTTCGGGTGAAATCGCGGCTTTTCGGGAGCGAGCCAGCGCGGCGGCTTCGACAACCCGTTGGGTCTCCTCATCTCCCGGATTCACGTGGCTTTGTCCGGAAAATTTTCGGATCCATTGCTGTAATAATGACGCCGCCTTGTCCCGCACAAGCGAGTCGGTGTCGGCCGTCGCGGCGAGCAAGTCGGCGGCGACGCCCCAACCGCCGAGCTTTTCCAGCAATTTCAAGCCGAGAACTCGCAAGCGATACGATTCGCAGTGGACGATGCTCCGCGCGAACATCAATGTTTCCAAAGACGAATCCTTGGCAAGAAGATTGGCGCAGCATCGGCCCAAGTAGCCGGTGTGATCCTGCAACAACTTCTTCGCCCATTTGATTCCTCGGCGCGAATCGAGTTTGTAAATCGCCTCCAGCGCCAGCGATTGCCCCTTACCTTCAGGGATTTGAAGAATCTGTTCCAGAAACGGAATATCCTGCTCTGTTGCGAATTCGCAATAACCACCGAGATTGCCGAGCATTTGGCGTTTGCCGTAACCCCCATCGAGAAAGTTCGCGAATGAAGGGCCGTTGATCCGCAAAAAATAATACTGACGCCAGTCCACGTCCTGATCACGAAGATAAAATCGGGCCGCTTCGCGAATCGACGGAGAATAGTCTGATGCCGCAATGTAAGTCAGCCGCTCGTAGCCCGGCCTGTCGAGATGCTTGACGACATAATAATTGGCGCGACTGCGAACAGGCTGGGCGGAATCGCGGAGCATTTCTTCGAGTATTTCCGCACCGGTTTGTTCCGGCAGTTCGTCAAGAATCCGGATCACTGAAGATCGCACGGTCGGCGACGAATCTTTTCGGACAACTTCTTGAAGCAGCGAATTTGATGCAAGCGATCTTTGAATCGAATGTTTGACGTAACAGTTCCAATTTCGTCGATCTCGATCCTTGAGGTGTCGTTCAACTTCCGCCGTGAATTCAAACGAAAACACGAAATCGACAAGTTCGGTTCCGTATCGAATGGAATCCGGGTTGCCTTTGCCGAGCAACCGGTCGATCCAGTAAAATCGCTCAAGAAAACAATGAAGATATTCCGGAGTCATGTAGGTCCGTATCGAGTCCCATGCGGTGTCACGAACCGGAGCGACCCAATCGGCCAGACGGTCGATCAGAAATCGGACCGCCAGCGGGCTTGGGTGCGTTTTCCATTCCCGGACCGCGCGTTCACGAATATAGCCGTTGTTTTCCTGGCTGGCTAAAATGAGAAACGACGTCAGGTACTCGTCGGGAACGGCGTTACGGCAAGATTCATATTGCCGGAGCGAATGATCGAAAAATCCGTAAAACCAACACGGGCTAATGTCCGGTTTTGCCAATTCCTGCCCGACGATCTTATGCATTTCCCGGGCCAACGCGAGTTTGATCTTTTGGGAAGAGGCTTCGGCCAAAGAGGAGATCAACTTGTAAAACGTATAAACGTCGCAAGAGTCGGGATACTTATCCCGATGCCGCAGAAGCTCTTGAGCTTTGCGGTCTGCCGGTGTCAAAAAAAGTGTTTCGAGAAACGTGAGAGCCATTTACGTTGAATCGTTTTTTTCATCCTGCTCGTTCTTCATCAAGCGATTTCGTCATGAAGCACACGTCGAACGGCAAGTGCGCGAAAGTTTTGATTTCGACAATCACAAAGCCTTGGGCGGCGTACCAATTTTTCAGCCGGGTGTTCGCATCAATCAAACCGAGGGAAATCGTCTTCCCGCCGAGTTGCCAGATCCGATCTTGAGCGAAGTCCATAAGTTTTGTACCGACTCCATGATGTCTGGCGTCAAGAGAAACGGCAAGTTTCTCGATGAAAAACGTCGCAGGCTCTTTTTCCGAACGCTCAATCGCGACAAACCCGCTGGTCTTTCCGTTTTCTTCATATCGATAGAATTCGCGCCGGTCGGTCAATTGTGACCGGAGCTCTTCATTCGTAACAAAGGCGGCATTCGTCGGGCTGTTCTCTTTCGTCAGCGCGAACTCCTCGGCAACCGTTCCGAAGGCGGCGTTGAGCAACTGGGTCAGCGGCTTGAAATCGTCGTGCGGGGAGACGAGGCGGATCATGTTGTTTTTGGTTTCTGACTTTTTACAGGCCGATGAAAAACGACGAAAATACCTGAGCGATCAATTCTACCTGATTTCAAGACTGGCGGCGAGTCCTTCTTTCGTCGAGAATTGCCACGAATTCAGTCGTATTTCAAACGGCTTTTTTCCGGAGTGTTTCATGTCATCCCGAAGCTGTGACAACGTAACCTGACTCAGTGCAAGGGCTTATGATCTTTTGTCACATTGTCACAGATTTTCTATAGATGAGAGTTTCAGAATAAAGAGCTTCCCTTTCGGTAACGCAAGGCTAGCGCTAAGTCAGGCTTTCAGTCTAAATTATTTTATCGCTCTTGATTTTCCGGCATTTCGCGCACGAACTACCGTTTTAACAGCTCATTTTGCGCTGAAGATCACCTTTTTATAGAGGCGATGCTTTCGGTTGCAACGCAAAACCAACCTTTACAAGAGAGGAAAATGATGGACGAAAGTTCAAAAGTCAATCAAACCGCTGATGTTGAGAAAGAGATGGACGCTCAGAAGATTCTGGAAGGGCTACGGTTGCATGTCATCGGCGAGGGAGAAGATGGAGAAATCACAGTTTTCTCGGAATCGAGCGGGAAGAAAACGGTCCTCCGTACTCTCACGCAAGTGAAGACGGAGAAGTTGGTTCAACTTTGCGGCGAAACCGCGATGCAATTTACTGAAACGGTAGGGCTCCCGGCGATTCGTAGTGCGTTGGCTCAGGCGGCGTATCAGGCTAAGCGGCTGTCCGGCGATTCGATTCGGCGACAGGGAATCTGGGAAACAGCGGATGAATCCTTCGCTGTTGTTGCAGACGGAGCTTTCGGCAAATGGAACGGAACAACGTTCGTCAAATCGGCGACGCCGCTTGAAGATGGCGTGTTTTACGACACGACATCGGCCAGATGGCGAATCGATTTCGATCAATTGAAGCATGATCTCGAACAATTTGACCGTAACAAGTCCCGGGAAGTATTCGAACGGTTCCGCGTTCATCTGAACTACTGGATTTGGACGCCGGGCGATCCGGAGCGGAATGCGAAAATTGCACGAATTGTTGCCGCGTTGTTCGTCGCGACGTTCGTTCAGACGATTTGGAACTGGCGCCCGCAGGTCAGTATTTCGGGGGAATCGCATTCGGGCAAAAGTACGCTGTTCGATTTCTTCCAACGGATTTTCGGCAATCTGGCGGTCGGGCTCGAAAAATCGACACCTGCCGGATTGCGGCAAGCTCTGCATTCCAGCGCGTCGCCTTGCCTGATGGACGAATTTGAAAACGACGAGCATCGGTCGCGCTTGCTCGATCTGATCAAAACGTCCGGCTGCGGAGCAACGGTTGTGCGTGGCACCGCGAACCAAAAGGGAATGCAGTATCGAGTTCAGCATATTTTCTGGGTCGCGGCGATTGAGGACGGCATCCGCGAAGTCGCGAGCATCAATCGTTTCATCCGGTTCGCTCTTCATAAACCGACCGAAGGGATCGCCCGCCTCAAGCTGCCGAGTCGTTCGGAATGCGCCGAATTTCATCGGTTTCTGTTGGCAACCGCGATTTACTATGGCGCCACCGCCAAAAAGCTCGTCGAGGAACTCGTCAATACCGTCCAGCTGAACGTCGATGCCCGGATCATCGAAAACTTCGCCGTGCCGGTCGCGATGGCTTCGTTGATCTTCGGCGAAGAAGCCGACGCCGAGTCAATCCTCCGTGAAGCTCTCGAACTGATACCGCTTGAACGGGAGTTCGGGTCGGACCATGACGAACTGTTGGCAACGATCCTGGAATCACACCTGCGCGTTCCGGAAACCGGAATCTTTTCCATCAAGCAGTGCATTGTGAGCGTCCTCTCCGCAGGACAGGACCATACGGACAAACACCATGCCCTGAAACTTAGCGGAATCCGGGTCGTCATCAAGGAGCAACCGCAGGTTTTCTTCGGACCGCGGCTGATCGAACGGTTTTTGTTGAAGGGTACGCCGTGGAAGGGTAAGAATCTCAAGATGATTTTGCGACGAATTCCCGGTGCCACGGAAAGTCAACAACGTTTCGACGATGCTCGTGATCGCGCGATTGTCGTACCGATCAGCGAGCTTGAGAGGTTCTGGGTGACGTCGGATTCGGCATCGGAATTACAGGAAGTCGAAGAATAATCGGAAAGCCGAGGGCGTGCCCAGACAATTCGGGGCACGTGCAAAATGTTAAACGCTGGATTTTGCGCAAAGGAAATGCAACACTCGAAGAATTTTTTCACACTCAGCATTCAAGGGTATCACGATAAATGCACGAAGTTTTTGCGCAAGATTTTCACTTAGGGTAAGAGGCGGTTGCATTTGACCGCCTGGATTTTCTTTAATTTTCACTGAAAGGATAAACAATGCAAAATAATGGAACCACGATCGAACGCTTGGCCGTCAACGCCCGAGAGGCGGCCAAGATGCTTGGAGTTTCGGAGCGCACACTCTGGAAGCGGGCACGGGAAGGTGTCATACCTACAAAACGCATCGGGGGACGGGTTCTGTTCCCTATCGACGCTCTGCGTCAACTGATGAGTGTCAATTTCCCATCTGTTGAAGACGGGAAGGATGAAACCAACCTCAAATAATTTCTACGTTTTTGCGAGTTCGTTGCCGGTTACGATGGACGAGCTCCCTATGCCCTGGCTAACTCTGTCGCTATTCAGCCCGCCGATTCACATTTTTGATTTGTTTGGAATCGCTAAACTTTTATGGAAACAGACATGGAATTTCCTTCGTGCCGCCATAATGTTTCGCGCTAACCGCAGTTTACTTTTTGACATTCCCTTTTTAACGATTTTTATCGGAAGGATTATTACCATGATGAAAAATAACACTCACCAGAAATATAGTTTTGTTCTTGACGAAGTGCGTGATCCCGAGGTGCTCAAAACATTTTTAAATTTCAATCGGCAAATCGCGGAAGATACTCTTGTGGAGTATGGTGTCACAACGGGATGGCTAACGCTCGCTTTTTTTAAGGGTGAATACGATGACGACGAATACGATGACGACGAATATGACGATGATGGGGAGAAAGAAGAGAGAGACGAAGGAATGGAAGTAGGAAAGTGGAGGTGTATCGCCGTCCCGGTTCTCGACAAGAATGGGAAGGCCATCAATTATCAAATTTACGAAGCAGACGAACCGTTGTTTTATGGCGGGAAGCAACGATATGCGTTTGAGGATGAGCCGCGTTACGGCGTCATCGTATCCGCATCGGTGTGGCATTCGCTTCAGCGCAAATACAGTTCAATACGAACGGTATACATCGTCGAAAGTTTCAAGGATGTGATTTTCATGGAGTCTATTTTGCCCGACGAGGATAAAGACACAATCGCTGTCATGGCAATCGCCGGAGCATTCGGAGTGCCTCGAAATGATTCTGATTTCTATGATCCGCCCCCTGATGATGCGAGAATTATGGACCTGTTGATGGAGTGTCTCAAGTCGGTAAAAGTTGTGGTTCCCTGGGGCCGAGATGATAAGGCAAAATACGGCGATTATAATTTGTCGTTGTCGCTTCAATGGCAAGGCATTTCCACAAAAACGTCTTGGCTTCCACGCATGTTGGACGGGAAAAATATTCAAAGCCTTGCCGATTTCGTCATTGCTGGCGGCACTTTGGACGGCATGGCGTTCAACACGAAC
>JAVBTU010000484.1:0-3318 GCA_031556015.1 Thermoguttaceae bacterium | reverse complement strand
AGAAATTGTCCCAATTTTCCGAGGCGGGGAGCGAAACGACTCCGAACCGCTCGTCCAAGGCGTCAAACGCGATTTCCCAATACCCTTGCGGCACGGCAACGGTCGCCGAAACGATTCCGTCGGCGAGCGTCGCGGTTCCTCGGAGATCCGTCGCATTGCCGTACACGTCGTAAAGCGTGAACACGAGTTTTTCGCTCGGAACCGACTCGGAGGTCGTCCATTGGAGCATCGAATCCGTGTTCGGTATCACGGCGAACCGGGACACGTCCGACGGGGTGAGCGTCGCTGAGGATGCGAAGGGTGTTGCGAGAAAGAGTACGAAAACGACGGGGAGGAATTTGCGGAACATGGTCGGGGCTCCCGGGAGTGAGAATGAGTGGGAGAGCCCGGGGACTGCGCTGGGCTTCGTCCCCGGCTCTTTTATTGGAACTCTAGGGACGAATATAGCAAAATTGCGGGGCGACTAAAAGTCGGCCCAAAGCCCGATGCCGATTTTGCTTTCGTAGCAATCCTGGAATTCGTATTGATCGCTCGCTCCACAGAAATATTGGACACCGACACGAAACAGGTGATTGCTCGGACCTCTCCACTGCCAACCGATCTGGAAGTTAAGGTTGCCGCCGAAATCGAGTTCCTGGAGCAGATGGGCGTGAATCGCGACAAACGGCGAGCCGTACTGCCGGTTGGCGGGATAGATCGGGCTGTATTCCGCCCCGAATTGGAATTCCCACGGCTCCGTCGTTTCACCGGTGAAAAACGCCCACGCGGCTTCGCCGTAAATGCGGATGTCCCGCTGGATGCGGTAGGCAACCGCGAACACGATCGCGTCCCGGACGTAATTGATTCGCTTTCGCGCATCGGACCGGAGCATGTACTCGTCTCCCAAATGGGAGCTGAGATGATAATAAGCGAGTTTGTATTGCGTGCGCTTGTTTCCGAACGTGATCGGCAAGCCTGCTCGAAAATCGGCGGCGAGCAGATCCAGGTCGTTTTCATAATCGATCCGAACCATTCCGGCCCCTTCGACGTCGATTTGAAATCCTTCCGGCAGGACGCTTTGTTTGGTTCCGTATCGCAAGAGTGGCATACGGCCCCCGGCGGTCGCGTCCCAGATCCAACCGAGATTTTTGTCGTGATTCCAAACGCCGCAAATGCGAGGCTCTTTCGGTCCGGCGAGGTACGAAGGAAAAATCAGGCCGTCCGGGAGTACCTGCCAGCAACTCGGCGAAGTGATCTGTTGACTCCAACGGTCATAATTCGGAAAGCCGGGCGAAAGCGGAATAATATCCGAGCCGGACCCGTACCCGGTCTGCTGTCCGCAAGCGGTTCCGTGCGATTTATTCCAAGTCGTATAGGGACCGTTTCGGGAATACGACGGCGTATCCCCTCCCCACGGCGTGTACGGTCGGTCGAGATACTGCGGAACGGGGTCTCCGCTGTCTTGGAAACCCGGCTGCAAATACAGAGGCGGTTGCTGTTGCGGATACTGCGGCGGCTGATTGAAAGCGAGGACCGTCGAATCATCCGACGAGGGATAAAATGGGGAGTTTGTGGACGGCTGCGCAAACTGCGGAGAGGAATACGACTC
Source organism: Thermoguttaceae bacterium (assembly GCA_031556015.1). GTDB lineage: Bacteria > Planctomycetota > Planctomycetia > Pirellulales > Thermoguttaceae > JAVBSX01. Next base: position 1,730 of record JAVBTU010000484.1, on the reverse strand, counting down.
GTACCCGGCGACTTGATCTGCCCCGCGCGTGAAACTGCTGCACGCGAAGAGGAAAGTCAAAACAACCGTCGATGTGAGTCGGGTTCGAGGGGAAAAAGTCGCGCAGTGCATGATATTCTCAGGAAAATCCGGTTCTGTCTTTGAGTACAGTAGGAGATATTGACCAAAAAGCGACGGATCCTAACAATTTTCGCCCCGCGGGTCAAGAGAAATTTCTATGTCCCGGAAGGCAGGGCCGTTCTCGTTAGCGGCGGGGCTTGCCCCGCGTTTGTTATGTGAAACGTCGCGCCTTACCAAACGCACTCAAGTGAGGCTGTCCACACAGCCCAGCCCGGGGCAAGCCCCGGCGCTAACGGGAGATTCGCCGTTTCAAGCATAAACCAAACGTCAAAATCAAGCACCCGTATGCGAACAAGTCGCCGTGGTTGGTATAGAAGCTGGGAAAGGGGTTGATCCGGAATTCGGCGATGTGTGAAACCGCTTCTTTTCGTTTTCCCTGCCAAATGATTCTGCCCTGCTCATCAATAAACGCGGAAAATCCGCCGTTGGCCGCGGTGATGTACGGCTTGCGATTCTCGACCGCCCGAAAAATCTGGGCCGCGAATTGCAGGTCGGTTTCCGAGGTGAAGTAAAACCAGCCGACGTTCGACAGATTGACCAAAATGTCCGGCTCTTTTCCCTGGCGACGCAGTTCGACGATCTGTCCCCGGATCAAATGCGGAATCAATCCTTCGAAACAGATGTTCGGTGAAAGAAGCACCGGCCCCTTGCCGTACTTCCTGCCTTCGGTTCCCGGAATCGGGATCGCGACCGGTTTCGTTCCCCGACTCGCGGTTTGACAAAGCGTTTTCAGCGGGAAATTGTCCGGTAAATACTCTGCGAGCGGCACATATTCCCCGAACATAACCAGGTGGACTTTGTCGTATCGTGGTCCGACCGTTTGAGTGTGCGGATCGACAAGTACCGCCGAATTGAAACGGTCCTCCCGATTCGGCTGAAGCGAATACGTCGTCGTGCCGAACAGAAGCGACGTATTCCAACGGGAAGCGAGTTCGAGGGGAAGCTCCTCGGCCGCTTCGACTTCCTTGGCTAACCCCTCCCGGACTTCTTCCGGCGTCAGCCCTTTTCCTTTCCATTCATCGGGGACAAACCCGTCGCCGAACTCGACCAGCGCGGACTTGAAGACGGTTTCGGGCCATATGATCAAATCGAGCGGCTTGTGCTCGTCTTCCGCCTGCTTCACGGCGGCATCGCTAAGATCGCAGTATTGCTTGAACGTCTTTTCCCACCACTCTTTCGGAGCGTTCAGCATGACGGGGTAATTGCCTTGCGTGATCGCGATGTTGACAGGCCGATGTTTCAATAAAAAAAGGTTGTAAACCTGGACGGTTCCGAAGATGCTAAGCAAAAGCAAGACAACTACACCCCCAACCAAGGGGGCGATTCGACCGGAAAAAATACCGATCCTTGGCGTGTCCCGACGAAGCGGAAAAGCGACTCTTTCCAGGCAACACCCAAGAAATACAATTTCCGCCCCCACAAGATATTGTCCGCCGAAAGCGGCGGTTTGAATCAGGATCGGGACTTTGTACAGCGAGTGTTCCAGCGCCGCGAGCGACATTCCGCCGAAAACGTGATTGCGGAACCATTCGACGCAAACCCAAACGATCGGGCAGACGACCCAGGTCGGAAGCGGATACGTTCGGGTCAAACGTCGCGAAACGGCAATG
>JAVBTU010000508.1:0-5786 GCA_031556015.1 Thermoguttaceae bacterium | reverse complement strand
CCGGACGATCTGGAGGCGATTTCGCTGGAGGGTACGGATATTTTCAAGATACCGGCCCCGTTGGCATGTTACATTCTCGGCGCCTCCCCCTTTCTTTTTCTTGTGCCATCGGGTCGCTAAGATCGCCCATGCCGGACTGCGTGCCTCTTGAATCCTGGTGTAATCTCGTCCAAAACCACAACAGCCAACGCCATCCCAACCCGTCCCGCTGCAAAGGAACGTGATAAGCGTTACTACTACGGCGCAATGACGACACCATGCGAGACGATTACGGTGTCTTCGTGCTTTCCCAGAGATCGTCGAGCGTTTGGGGGGGGATTCCGTCGACGAGTTCGCACGCTCCCAGCCGGTCCTGGAGGACGAAACGCAGCCGTCCGTCCTCCGTTTTTTTATCGTGCATCATCGCTTCGAGCAGCGCTTGTGGGGCGGCGTTTGCGATCGAGAGATCGTCGAGATTCGTCGGCAGTCCCAGGGATTGATGCAGCCGAATCATTCGGGAAACGGTGTCATTGTCGATTTTCCCGAGCCGGAGTGCGAGCTTCGCGGCGTAAATCGCGCCGACAGCAACGGCGAGCCCGTGCGGAATCGCTCCCAAGCCGCCGCACGATTCGAACGCGTGCGCAAACGTATGCCCGAAATTGAGTTTCGCCCGCAAACCGGTCGTTTCCCGCTCGTCTTGGAGTACGATCTTCGCTTTGATCTGGCAACACCGGGCGATCACTTTTCGCAGGAAAGTTTTATCCCGTTGCACGATTTTCTCCGTATTGGCTTCGAGAGCGGCGAAAAACTCCGCGTCGAGCGATTCGGCGTATTTGACGACTTCCCCGAGGCCGCTACGGTATTGGGTTTCATCGAGGGTTTGCAGCGTTTCCGTGTCGATCAGGACGGCGATCGGCTGGTGAAACGCCCCGACCATGTTTTTCGCCCCTTCGAGATTGGCGCCGACTTTCCCGCCGACGGAGCTGTCGACTTGCGACAGGAGCGTGGTCGGAACCTGGAGAAACCGGATGCCCCTCGCAAAGGTCGCGGCCGCAAATCCGCCCAGATCGCCGACGACACCACCACCGACCGCGACCAGTACGGTCTTCCGGTCGACGCCGTCGGCAAGCATTGCATCCCAAAGCGATTCGAGCGTTGCGACGCTTTTGCTCGTTTCACCGGGGACGACGACGCGGAGATCGACGCCGATCCCTTGGCGTGAGATCAAATCCGCGACACGCTTGCCGTACAACGGATTGACGTTTTCATCCGTAAGGATCTCGCAATGCCGAACGTTCCCGGTCGACGCGAGAAGCGGACCGACGTGATCCAGATTGCCCGCCCCGATTTCGATCTGGTACCCGCCTTGGGATAACGGGACACGTACGATTTCACAATTTGGCGTCATAAGTATTTGGGAGTGCGGGCACCCCGCCCGCAGGTGATCGATTATTGCCTCATCATCAGGTCCACGGGGCTTGCCGAGGGTTGCACTTCGAGCATACCGCCCCCCATACCGCCGCTCATGCCGCCATAACCGCCGCGGCTCGGGCCGCCTTGCATCGCCCAGTCGAGCGGGGTTTCGCCGTCTTTGTTTTTCGTCGAAATGGAACACCCTTTTTCGACCATCAACTCGATCAGCTTCCGGCAGTAATCGCGGTTAGACCCCCGGGTTTCGTAAGAGAGATCGACTGTGATTCCACACTTGTCGACCTTTTTTTCCGGAGCCGCCGCCGCGAAATGGAGGACCGTATTCCCTTTGTTGTCGACCGTTTTGATGTCCGCTCCGGCATCGAGGAGTTTCTGGAAAATCGCGATACGTTGTTCCAAAGTCGGACCGTAAGAAACGTCCGTGTCGTGATTCTTCCCCGACGAATTTCGGGGAATCGGAATCGGTGGAGTCACAGGCCCGTTTTCCTCGAAAAAGCCGTCCTCGTCTTCCTCGTTTTCGTCTTCGTCCGCATCTTCCTCTTCGTCCTCCCCGTCTTCGATCGCTCCTTTTTTCTCTTTTGGCGGGGGTGCCATGAACGAATAGAAGACGTAGTAATTCAGGGCCGTCCAGCCGTTTCGGTCTTTCGCGTTCAAATCGACTTTCGCGTCGAGAAACAGATCGAGGAGCGATTGAAATTCCTCGAACGATCGCATTTTTTTCATTTGCGTTACAAAGACGGTTTCCAACGGCGAAGTCCCGGATGCGTCCCGTAGATCGGGATTCGCGCCGGCGTCGAGGAACAGCTTGCACAGCTCGACGGATGTCTCGCACGGTTTGCGCGGGGAGGTTGCGTCTTCTTCGCCGGTCCCGTGCGGCATTTGTACGGGATCGCCGACCGACTTGAACGGCCCGAAAACGCGGAACGGGGAGCGGTTCAGTTCAAAAACGTTGCGCTTGGTGAAGTATGACATCGGTTCGCTTCGAAGGATCAATTCGTGCAACACGGTTCGTTGCTCCATTTGGCGAACATTCAAGTCGACGTTCTTCTCCAGGAAATATTTGCATAAATTTTCATTGCGGCTCAAAGCGGCGGCGAAAAGCGCATCGGACGTTTTGATCGACCCGAATCGAAAATCGAATTTCGCCCCGGCGTCGACCAAAATGCGGCAGAGTTCCTCGTTGCCCAAGCAAGCCGCGAAATAGAGCGGTGTTTGGGTGAGTTTGTCGATTTTTTCCGGCGCGTTTACGTCGGCTCCTTTTTGAATCAACGCTTTGAGAATTTCGACGTTTTCGTTCAAAATCGCATAAAAGACGGCCGGTCGATTACGTCCTTTTTCCGGCTTGAGGGTTTCCGGCTTCAACGCTTCGATCAAACAGAGTGCGGCTTCGGTCCGATCGTTGATGATCGCCGCTTCCAGCGGATTGATCGGCCTGTTCTCGTTGAAATTCAATTGATCGGGATTGGCCCCGTTTTCCAGCAGGAGTTTGCACAGCGGAACGCTTCCCGCGCAAGCGGCGACGAACAACGGGGAGTTTCCGGACCCGTCCGTATCGTTGACGTAGATTTGTCCCGTCGCGAGAAAATCGGAACACAATTTCGTGTCGCCGGATCGAATCGCGGTCTCAAACAACTTTTTGGACAGGGTATAGTTTTCCGGGTTCAATTCCGCAACACGAAGTCCGGCTTCGCATTGCTGCGCGACGACCGCTTCGTTGGGGATAAAAAGAAAACCGAACAAAGCGGAAAGCAGCAGAAAAATTCTGGTCGTGTTCATGTCGGCACCTCGCTTGAGTGGGGGAGAATCTCAAAAACGGAACCGGTGTATTATGGCACGAATTCGGATGAAAAGATAGGCGGTTTGCAACAACTATCGGGGCGATTGGCTTGGTATTGCGCCAATTGGAAACGCCTCACTTCTGTTCCCAGTCGTCGTAAAGATCCAGAAGCACCGTCCGGAGATTGCCGTGGTGTTGGTCGAAAAGAAAACGGAGTCGGTCCAAGGAAGTCGTCGCTTCGTATCCTTGAAGATGTTCGAGTACCCGCCGGAGTACGTCGAAATCCGGAATCGTTCTGAAGAGAATCGGGACGCCGAATACCGGCCGGTGCGACGTCAACAAAAGCCCGCTTCCCCAACATCGATTCTCGTACCACAACCACAGTCGGGAACAAAACGAAAGCTGTTCGTATCCGTCGACTATCAGAACGACGTTTTTTCGACGACTTTCGCGACACTGTCGTAAAAATTCGTCGGGGAGTCGTCGTTGTCGATCACGGAGAACTACGTGTTGAACGGTGAAATCTCTCTCCCGAAACCGGGAGTCGATTAGCCCGAGGAGCGTCGATTTTCCGGTTCCGTGCGGTCCGACGATCTGCCCGAGCCGCTTGTCGCTTTCGAATCGTTCAAGAAAACGTTCGACGGAACTCCCCTGCTTTTCCTCGTTTTCTGGGAAAAAGTAAGGGAGTCCCGTCAAATAGCGCGAGGAAAACGGGTTCGAGGAACCTCGCTCCGGCGAATGGATTTCCATCGGAAGCGATCAATCGAGGTTCGGACCGACGACGTTGTTCTCCGCCGATTCGTTTTCTTTCAGGCGGACGACTTTGATCGTTTCCGGAGTTCCTTTTCCTTCCTGAACCAACAGCGGGAGCGATTCCTGGGTGAGGTTCCACAAACCACATTCGTACACTTTCGAATCGTCGCCGACGACTTGGAAAGCGACCCGCTGCGTTTCCTGATCGACCGCACCCTGGATCGGCAGGAGCTTATCCTCTTTCTGATCGTACAGGTTACCGCGAACGATTCCGCCGCGGTTCATCGCCAACTGGAAAATACGATCGCTTTCGGCTTTTTCCTCGTCCTTGAGCAGGGCGAAGGTTCCCAAGGGCATCCACTGCTCCGAAGGGTCGGACGACTGCTTTTCCGGGTCCGGAATCCCGCTGGAGTTCGGCAGCGCCGGCGTCGGAACGCTCAGCGGCTTGGCAACGGTCGTATCGGTCGCGTCCGTTTCAACGACCTGCGGAGCCGGTTGCTGGATCTGGATCACGGTCGTTTTTTCGCCCCGCTTGGCCAATTCCAAACCTTGTTCGTAATACTTGTCCGCCGAAACGTACGGAACGCCGTTGACGTAAACCATATCGTCTCTGTAAACAACGTTGTCGCCGTAGTTGTAGTACACCGGATTCGGCGCGACCGGGGTGTAGACGTACTGGGAGTAATATGCCGGCCGGTAGTAATACGGAGCGTACCCGCCGAACCAGTTCCATGTGATCCCCCAATTCGGCGTTCTCCACCAGAACGACGGAGAAATCACGACCGGCGGACGCCAATAGTTGTATCGTCCATAGCGACCGTACCAGTCGGGAGTCCAGTAAGTTCCGTATCCTCCGAACCCGGTTTGGATATTGACGATCACCTGCGACCGCACGGCCGGTTTCGGCGGCGGCGGGGGCGGGGTCGGACGATATCCGCCGGGATAACGACCGGGATCGCGACCTCGATCGCCGTAATGAGAACTCCGCGAGGAAAATCCCTCCCGGCTCCAATCACGGTATCGATTCCAATCGGAAGCGTCGGTCGGTCGACCGTAATACCGACTGCTTCCCCGATCACCATCTCGGGCGACGGTGTCCCGAAAACCGGCTTCTCGCGGACTCGAATCCCGAGGTTCGCGACTTCGGCCCACATCGCCTCGGTTTCGATCCCAGTCCCCGCGGCTGCGGCGATTCAGGTCCTCCAACTGCTGCTGCAAGGAAGCTCTGTCCGCGGAAGTACGCCCGGTCCGAGAAGTCGCTTCCGGACGCTCAACGGTTCCCGAGCGACTGCCGAATTCCGTTCCACGCGAAGGACGACTGCCGAAGTCAGGGCGACCGCTCGTTCCCGGTCTGGTCGAGGATGTTCCGCTCAACGCGTCTGAAAGGATCGACGAAGCCGGAGGATTCACGGTCGGTTGAACTACTGTGGAGCGGCTCGAACCTTCCGGGCGTCCGGTTTGCGGCCTCGCTCCGAAATCGGGCCGTCCGCCGGAGCGGGAGGTCGCGTCCTGTCGAGTCGGTTGCGGTCTGACGGTGGGAGTCGCCGTTTCCGTTCGAACGGGGGGCGCGACGGTGGGGCGTGTGGTTTGCGGTCGAGCGCCGGATTCGGGCCGTCCGCCGGAGCGGGGCGTCGATTCCGATCGGGTACTCTGTCGGCTTGCGGATTCCGGCCGGGAAGTCGAACGACTCGATCCCGCCTGCGGCCTTTGGGCGACTTCGCTCCGCGTGGATTGCCGACTTGCGGCTTCGGGACGGGCCGTGGGGCGATTTACCCGGGGCGCCGCCGAACGCTCCGAACCTCCGCCGCGGTTGACCGGCGTGCGAGCCTGCGAGCGTGGTTGTTCC
>JAVBTU010000506.1:0-4824 GCA_031556015.1 Thermoguttaceae bacterium | reverse complement strand
GTTCGTTCACGGCAGGACCGCCCAGGACATGTATTCCGGGACCGCCGATTGGGACCGGATCGGGGCGATCCAACCGTATTTGAAACGAATTCCCCTGATCGGCAACGGTGATATCAAAACGGCGGAAGACGCGATTGCCCGATTTCGGGATTATCCCGTCGACGGTATCATGATCGGTCGCGGTGGGCTGAATCGTCCCTGGATGTTCCGGCAAATCCGACAGCGACTCGAAGGCAAGGAACCGGATCCCGACCCGACGCTCGGGGAGCAGCGGGACATTCTGCTCAAGCATTACGAACTGGTTCGCGCGCGGTTCGGGGAGCCGCTAGCCGTGATTCTCATGCGGAAATACGCCTGCGATTACGCCCTGGGCAAACCGGGTGCCCGAAATTTTCGCAGTCTTATCTCGCAGGCGAAAAACCACGAACAGTTTCTCAGTATCGTTCAGTCGGAATTTCCGGGTTGAAACAATAGTAGCGGCGGTTATAATCGGGGTCAACTTGAAGAAGTATCGACGGACTGAAGAACCTCAACCGACCGGCATATCCATGAGCGTGAAACGTAATCTTATTTGGCTCCTTTGCTTTTTGGCGTTCTGCTTTTGCGCGACCGCTCGGGGAGAGGAAAACGGGAACGGCGACTATATCCGTATTGCCCGGGCTGAAGGGCAAAAGAAACCGACATCGCTCGACACGGCAATCGTCCGATACGAAGGGAAGCCGAAAATCGCAAACGGGCGTACCGTCCGGATCGATTTGATCGCCGCGGTCCACCTCGGGGACAAAAGATACTATGAAGAGCTGAACGAGCGGTTCAAGAAATACGACGTCGTTCTTTATGAGTTGGTCATTCCCGAAGGAACCGAATTGAACGAGGAACTCTTCGCGCGACGTAAAGAGCAAAAGGGTTCGGAGAATCCGCTTTCGGCGATTCAAAACGGCTTATCGGACCTTTTGGGCCTGGAGTTTCAGTTGGAAATCGTCGACTACACGCCGAAAAATTTCGTACACGCCGATATGACGGCCGAGGAATTTCTCCGTCGCGTCGCCCAACGCGGGGACGTCGCGGGCGTGGTTTCCCGGGCGATGATGCACAGTTTCTCCCAGGATTCGATGCAGCAATCGGGCCGGGTCGAAGGGCGCCTGTTCGGTTCCCTTTTCACGAAAAACAAGACCTTGACACTTAAACGGATTTTCGCGGAAGAGATGGTCAACCAGATGGATACGTCGATGTGGATCATCTCCGGAGATGAGGGTTCGGCAATCATTTCCGATCGTAACGCGATCGCCTTGAAACGTCTTCGCGAGCAAATCGCAGCCGGAAAAGAGAAAATCGCGATCTTTTACGGAGCGGCTCACCTGAAAGAGTTTGCGCAATCGATTCAAAACGATTTTCAAATGAAAAAAACCAAGACCGAGTGGATTGCCGCCTGGGATTTGACGAAGTAAGGATTACGGCAGGTTGGAAACCTGCGGTCCCAGGTTGCCCAACGCCCTTTACCGTTTGAGTTGAAAATGGTCCGAGTCAAAATCGCCGGAATCGGTTCTTATTTGCCGACGCGGCGAGTTCACAATAACGAACTTGCGGAATCGCTCGATACGTCGGACGAGTGGATCGTCTCGCATACGGGCATTTCGTATCGACATTTGGCTTCGGAAACCGATTCGGCTTCGAGCATGGGTTTGTCGGCCGCCCGGGACGCGTTGGAAATGGCGGAAGTCGAACCGAGCGAACTGGGCAAAATCATCCTCAGCACGACGACGGCCGATTTCGCTCCCATTCCGGCAACCGCCTGCCTGATTCAGCGGGAACTCGGCGCGATCAACGCCGCCGCTTTCGATCTGGCGGCCGCATGCTGCGGGTTCGTTTACGGCTTGGAAATGCTTCGCGGAATGATGCAGTTCGATTCCCGCCCGACGCTTCTGATCGGGTCGGAGTTGATGTCGCGCATCGTCGACTGGAAAGACAAAAAAATCTGCGTCTTGTTCGGCGACGGGGCCGGGGCGGCCGTACTCAAAACGGTCGACGAAACCGAGGGATTCGGATTCGGCGCGGAACCGGCGGAAATCGTCGACACTTTCATGCGGGCCGACGGATCCGGGGCCGATTTTCTCCAGATTGAAGGCGGTTCCCGAACGCCGCAATCGCGTAATGAAACCTGCGCCAGTACGCTCGTGATGGATGGACGCTCCGTGTTCGCGTTCGCGATTCGAACCATGCCGGAAGTGATTTCGACGCTCCTGACCCGGAATCGAATGAAAATCGGCGACATCGATTGGATCGTCCCGCACCAGGCGAACTTTCGGATCATCAAATCGGCGGCGTCACGGCTGAACATTCCACTGGAGCGGTTTTTCCTGAACGTCGACGAAGTCGCGAATACGGCGTCGGCGTCGATCCCGATCGCACTGACCGAGATGCGACGCAAAGGAATGCTCCAAAGCGGCACGAAAATCATCACCGTCGGCTTCGGAGCCGGTCTGACCTACGGCGGAAACCTGATCGTCTGGTAAGATAGAGGCGCGGTCCGTAAACCGTAAACTTCGATTCACATGCGGCTCCTTATCTCGGCAGCATTCTTTCGATCGGCTTCCGCATCCGGAAAGTATCCGAGCTTGTCGTGGACTTCCGCTCGCTGCTCCAAGTACTCGCTGCAATGGGGGGCGAGGCGAACGGCTCGATTGAGTTCTGCGAGCGCTTTTTCAGGGTCGTTCCATTTCTGATAATAGGTACCCCAAAGAGCATGCAATCTTTCCTCCTGAACGCGAAGAATATTGAGTAGTTTCGCGGCTTCGAGCAAATCATTCTCCGCTTCTTTCAGTCGGTCGTATTTCAGATAAAACTCGGCCCGATCCAAAAAAAGGTCGTATTCGTCCGGTTCAATGCGAATCGCTTCACTGAAACATTCTTCGGCCCGTTTCGAGTCGCTCCCGGCGAGGATTTTGCCGCAAGATGAAAAAGCATCGGCTTGGTAATCCCCGGCAGTTTCGGTGAGTTTCTCGAAATACGGCAGCGCTTCGTCGTCGCGATCAAGGAACGCTCGAAGCAATGTCCCGTAGAGCCAAATCGTTACCTCGTCATTCGGATTCAATTTCAGGGCTTTTTGATAGTCCAACGCCGCAGCTTCGAAATGCCCCCAATCGGTAAACGTACTCGCCCGACCCGTGAAGGCGATCGCATCTTGCGGTTCGTTTTCGACGTCGGATATCGCTTCCCTGAGCGGCTTGATACAATCACGGGTGTAGTAGCGCCAAACCAGGAAAAAACCGAGCAGCGGAATCACGACACAGATTCCCGTTTCTACAATGGTGTGAGGCTTGAAAAAGCCCCCAAGGAGCGGAAATGCGAGCAATAATCCTGCCGCAATCGAAGCGAAAAAAGGACGTTTTCGGCTTCGATTTTCGATCAGTTTTTGCAGGTCGGAGCGTACGGCCTCGATTGCGGCTTGCGTCGTCGTGTTCATGGTTGAGTCAAAAAAACGTGGCGAGGAGTAAGGACGAGTGGGTATTGTACTTTTTCACGACACGAAACACAAGAAACGGATTGAAATCTTCCCGGCGGTCCACAAACTTCGCTTCACCGCGTGCGTCGTTTTTGGGACTCCGTCTCGTTTCGTGCGGGAAACCTGCTAAAATTTTCCGTATATGAACTCGAATTTTCTCGACCACACGATCCAGACGTTGGGCGATCGTAAAGACGCCCTGATACCGCTCCTGCAGGCGATCCAGACGGAATACCGGTATTTGCCGGCCGATGCGCTGCATTACGTCTGCCGCCATACCGAAATCACGCCGACCGATATTCTCGGCGTTTCGTCGTTCTACGATCAGTTCCGTTACGAACCGGTCGGCGAACACATGATCAGCGTCTGCACCGGAACGGCCTGTCACGTCAAAGGAGCGAGCCTCGTTTACGACGGGTTCCGGAATCATCTCGGCCTTTGCGGCTGCGAGGACACCGACGCTAAGGGGCAATTCACCGTCCAAAAAATCGCGTGCCTCGGCTGCTGCACGCTCGCCCCGGTCGTCCAGATCGACCGCGTTTCCTACGGACACCTGACCGCCCAACAGGTCGGGGACGTAATCGACGATTTCCTCAGTCGGGGAAGCTCCGCCGGGAACGGGACCGCGCTGTCGATGAAAACCGGCTCGGAAATCGGCGAAGTCCGCATCGGGCTCGGGTCCTGCTGCCAGGCCCAGGGAAGCGCCGCCGTGCGCGACGAGCTCCAGCGGGTCATCCGGGAAAGCGGGCAACCGATCCACATCAAGCCGGTCGGCTGCGTCGGCATGTGTCATCAAACGCCGCTGTTGGAAACGGTTTCGAAAAACGGCGTCTCCAAATTCTACGCCAAAGTCAAACCGGACGATATTCAGTCGATTCTGTTGCGCGATTTCAGACCGGCCAACTGGAAAAAGCGGGCCTTGTTCAAGTTGGAAAACTGGTTAAGTCGATTCTGGTCCGACGAATTCGCCGATCCGTCCGAGGAGCGTCAAATCGAACTCGATCGGGACCCGGTCCGTTCCTTCCTGGAACCGCAGGTCAACGTCGCGATGGGAACCAGCGGACAGCTCAATCCGACCGACTTGGACGAGTACATGCAAGCCGGCGGTTTCGCCGCGCTGAAGCGGGCGGTCCTGGAGATGAGCGAATCGGACATCCTTCACGAACTGGAGATGTCCGGTCTTCGCGGTCGCGGCGGAGCGGGCTTTCCGACGTTCCAGAAATGGAAACTCGTCCGGGAAGCGACCGACTCGCGAAAATACATCGTCTGCAACGGCGACGAAGGGGATCCCGGCGCGTTCATGGATCGGATGCTCCTCGAAT
>JAVBTU010000049.1:0-3710 GCA_031556015.1 Thermoguttaceae bacterium | reverse complement strand
TTGGCGGTCAACGGAATCGACTTCGGTCACGGCGGCGCGCACGGCAACGACGCTTACGTCGAACACTCCACCGGCATGATCCGAATCTACATGGTCCAAGTCGCCGGCGTCCCGATGCAGGGGGAAGCGAAAACCCGTTTCGATCAGGCCGCCGCGAAAGTGTTTCAGAACGGCTCTTAATCCTTTTTCGCCTCGGCCGCTTTTGCCTCGAATTCGGTCAGGATTTCGCGAAAAAGTGCGGCTTGCGGCGCGTATTTGACGGCGAGTTTTTGCGTTTCGACGGCCTTGTCGTACTCTTTTCCGAGGGCGTAAACGTGGGCGAGCGTGTCGAGGATTCCCGGGTCGTCCGGTGATAAGGAGAGCGCCTTTTTGGCCGCATTGAGTGCGAATTCGTATTCTCCGTCCGTGTTCGCCATGAGCCAGGCGACCTGGTTAAACGAAACCGCATGCGATTCGTTCAGATCCGGGATTTGGAGCAGGTTCGCGACGTTCTGCTTGAGCATGGCGATCTGCGTGTTGATCAGGGATTCGGTCCGCTTTTTGTACTCCGGATCGTCGTTGCCGATTTGATACCGCAAGATCAGACTGTCGACTTCGTCCGGTCGGAATTGCACCGCTTCGTCGAGCAGTTTTTTCGCGTCCTTGATTTCCCCCCGTCCGACGGCCAGCTTTGCCAGATAATACTTTTGGCGTGCTTTCACCATCTCCGGACTCTCGGCAAAATAGTCGTTCACTCGCCTGGTCGGGTCGCGCAAATTTTCAATGACGATCCCGAACAGTTCCGCGGCCTGCTCGTCTTCTCCGAGGAGGCTGGCCTGTTGACCCGCACAAAAATACGCCGAGGTTTTCATCGCGACCTCTTTTTGAGCGATCATGAGAAATTCTTTTTTCGCCCACACATTGAAATTACGTCTCCATAAGTAATTCGCCGCGACCATATGGGCCATCATCCGGCCGTCTTCCGAAATAACCGAAGGAAGATCCAACGCCTGGAAAAGCGACTCGTCCAGCTCTTCCTTCAACCCGACGGCATCTTGGAGTTCCGCGAGGGCGTAAAAGAGCAAGATGTCCGTATCCGTTCCCCGTCGTCCTTCGGAATACTCCGAATTTTTCCGGAACGCGTGAATTTTTTCCGTGATGCCGCGCACTTGTCGCAGGAGCGGTTCGCCGGGCGGTTCGGGATGATCGTCGAACAGATGTTCGTCGCGGTATCCGATCGCGGCGTCATGGGCGTCGGCGAAATCGGCGACCAATCGGATGAGAAAATCGTCTCCGGCCTCGGCCAGGGTCGTTCGCACGGTTTCGAACCACAACTGACGACGATCGTATCGGACCGGCGGCACGGCGATGATTTCCCGGGCCGCTTCGGCGCGGACGACCGGCTCTTGTTCGAAGCGAAGAATCCGGCAAAGCGCGCCGATCCCTTCTCCTCCCCGCAATCCGTAATTTCCGGACCAGTCGGTGATCGCGTTGATCAGATCGAATTTATCCGTAACGGTTTCCGTTTGGGAATAGCGCATCATCAATTCGCGAATGTGCGGAGGATCGCGGTGGTCGATCCAACTCATTTCGACGGAACGGAGCAGTTCCCGGGCACGCTCGACGACTTCCATATCGGAATCCTTGAGCGCCTTTTGCAGTTCCGGAACGGCACGAAACCCCGCCTTTTTCAGGCTTTCGGAGGCTTCTTCCCGTTCCCGGTACTCTTCGGAACCGAGCTGTTTGATCCAACGGGAAACGTCGGACGTCTGCCCGAAAAGCGGCGTCACGACGAAAAAGGAGAGCGTCAAAAAGATTGAAAAACGCATGGGATTTACATTTGAACATAACCGCGTCCGCGAAGTCGGCGTCGGGCGCTGTCGATTTTCTCAAGCACCTCCTGCGGGTTTTCCAGTCCGTACATTTTGAGCGTTTCGTCCGTTTTGTCGGAGACGGAAAAGACTTCGACCATTCCGACGCCGCCGTTGACGAACCGATCCCAAAGCGACTGCCGCATCCGCAAGTCGGCGATCCCGATCAGTTCCATCGTGTCAATCGTTCGATGAAACAGTCCAAATTCGTAGTACAAATGCGCTTCGGCCAAGCGGTATTGAATGAAATTCGTTTTGTACCAGTACGTGCAGGCGAACCAGAGCCAGTCGATCGCGACGATTCCCAGAAGGATGCCCCAAACGATTTTCGGTTGCCCTCCCATGAGTTCCTTGGACATGAGAAAGAAACCGAGGCCGACCAGGGCGAACGTCAAAAGCCAGTTGAAAATGCAACGGGTGCGAAACGCTTTGCCGGAGTAGTACCAGACGATCTTGCCTTCCGGAACAGTCGTCGCGGCGGCTTCGGGAGCGGCCGGCTCCGTCGTCGGCTGCGCGGGAACGGCCCCGCACTTGGGGCATTTTTGTTCGGAATCATTGACGTCGATTTGACAAGCGGGGCATTTCCACATGAGCGATCGTTCCTTTCGTTGGCAGTGGTTCCTGGTAATGAATTTGGTTTGGTTTTTGGTCGATCCGCACCGTTCCGGTAACGGCGAAAAAACTCCGACGGTTCCGATTATAATTGTTTTTTGGCCGAATCAAATGGAGTGTGGGCGTCTCGCCCGCATCGGTTCGAATTTTTCGTGCGGGCGAGGCGCCCACACTCCAGGATTTTCCACCACTTAAACGTCGCAAATTTCGACGCCGCGGCGCAGCGATTGCAGGCCGTTTTTCGGGAGAAATTCGTGCGCGACGAATCCCTTGTAATCGACGTCGACGAGCGCCTTCATGATCGGCGGATAATAAATTTCCTGCGTTTCATCGATATCGTTCCGGCCCGGATTGCCGCCGGTGTGGATGTGTCCGATGATATCCTTGTACTCGCGGATCATGTTGATCAGATCCCCTTCCATACGCTGCATGTGATAAATGTCGTACAGGACCTTGATCCGATCGCTCCCGACTTTGCGGCACATTTCGCCGCCCCAAGGGGTCCGATCGCATTGGTAGTCGGTGTGGTCCTTGCTATTGAGCAGTTCCATGCAGATGTTGATTTTGTACTTTTCGGCGATCGGGGCGATGCGTTTCAGACCTTTGACGCAGACTTCGAGTCCTTCTTCGTCGGCGAGCCCTTCGCGATTGCCGGAGAAGCAGATCAGGTTCGGCACTTTCTTTTCCGCGGCGATCGGAATCCACTTTTCGTAAACTTCGACGAGTTTGTCGTGGTTCTTTTCCCGATTGAAACCGCTTGGAATCCCGCCGTTGCCGGGAACGTTCCCCATCGTCACGATCATGTCGTTTTGCAACATGATATCCCACACTTCCGGGTCGAGCAGGTCGATTCCGACCATTCCGAGTTTTTTGCAGATCGGGATGAATTTTTCCAGCGGAATGCTGCCGAAACACCATTTCGAGACCGACTGTTTGATGTTTCCTTTGGCTTTGTACTCCGCGACGTCCGCTTGGGCCAACGCCGTTTTCGTGGAAATCCGTCCGACGAATGGTACGGCGAGAACACCTGCCGTTGCGGTTTTTAAAAGAGTGCGACGATTCATGGTATTGAATGTTTAAAAAAGTGATGCGGTTTTGTTCGTTTTCGTCAGTCACGGGGCGTCCTCCCCGTACTTTCAACGCATTATGCCGCAAAACAATTCAAAATACCAGACCTATCGAAGAAGACTCTCCGAAGGGCGCGATGGGAACGGATCGAAATTATCGGTTTACTCTGTCGATCTCCGT
>JAVBTU010000344.1:0-5236 GCA_031556015.1 Thermoguttaceae bacterium | reverse complement strand
TCGGAGCCGGACGTTTCCGGGAGAATCCGTTGCTCCTCCGGGACGTCTTTGATTTGCGTTTTCGTTCCGCAGTCGGGACAGGTTTTCCACTGTCCGATGTCGGTTTCCGGAGCGTACATCCGGGTTTCACAGAGCGAGCAGACGACCGGAACGAGTCGGACATTCGGAAAATGTTTGCCGAGTTCAAAAATTTCCGGCGAATTTTGAGCGCCGTAATGCGTTCCCCCCTCGAAATTCGTCGCTTGAAACGAAGTCGGTTCGATCTTTTCCGGTTTGACGACGATCGTTTCCCGTCCGCAGTCGGGGCAGGTCAATTTTTGCCCGATCATCGCGTCGGTTGCGTACATCATCGTGTTGCACAGACCGCAATAGACGGGGAACTTTCCGTCCGGCGTGGCGTCGTGGGAGGACACTTGGCCGGAAACGCCGTAAATATCCGCGGATTCGTCGACGGTCAAGTCGTTCAGTCCGCCGACGGAATATTTCTTTTGGCTTTCCGCCGCTTTTCGTTGTTTTTCGTAGTACGATTCCTGCAAATTACGGGGAACGTCGACGGACGCTCCGCAATCGGGACAGACGATTTGCGTTCCTAATTGCGACAAGGAATCGACGGCGAGGATTGCCGTACAAATCGGGCAGGAAAACGAAGCGAACCTGTTCCGGGCCGTCAAATCGCGGGTATCGAGCGGTTTTTCGTCGACGGTGTAAAGATCGGATTCATGGACCTGTTTGCGTGTACTTTCCAGCGGAACAACCAGATCGAAAAAACAGTACGGACAACGCGTTTTCGCTCCGGCTTTCTCTCCCGGCGCATCCAGATTCTGCATGCAGCGGGAGCAACGGAATTGAATCACCGACTGGGCCATGAAAAATGAACGGTGTGGGCCCGCCCCGCGTTTATTGGGGGAAAACGTCGACGGACACGGACTGTTTTGAGTGTGTTGAATACAACACTATACCACATCTTCTCGGGCAAGTTAAGAAATCTTTCACGCCCGAATGAGCGTCCCGATTTCCTCACCAAGAACGGCGCGGAGGATGGTACCTTCGGTCCGGTAATTGAAAACCCGGATCGGCATCTTGTTTTCCTTGCATTTGGCGACGCATTCCTGGTCGAGGACCCTCAGGTTTTTCTCACGAAATTCGTCGTAGGTGAGCGACGGATAATAGACGGCGTTCGGATTTTTTTCCGGGTCGTCGCTGTAAACGCCGTCGACTTTGGTCGCTTTGAGCAAGACATCGGCGCCGAGTTCGATCGCCCGCTGGGCCGCGGCGGTGTCCGTCGTAACGTACGGGCTGCCCGTTCCGCCGGAAAGCAGGACGACCCGACCTTTTTGCATCTGTCGTAGAGCGTCTCTGCGTGTGTACGGATCGGCGACGGCGTTCATCGCGATCGCGGTGAGAAGTCGCGTCGGTTGTCCCACGGATTCGAGCGCATCCTGAATCGCGAGGCCGTTAATGATCGTTGCGAGCATTCCCATCGTGTGGGCCGTTGCCGTTTGAATCGACTGGTTGCACGCGATAAACTGGCTGCCGCGAAGGATATTCCCCCCCCCCATGACGACGGCGATCTGCGCTCCGGTCTGGGCCGCGTCCCGGATTTGCCGGGCCAGATGGTTCACGGCATCCATGACGATTCCACGCTCTCCCGAGGGACAACAAGTTTCGCCGGAGACTTTCAACAGCACACGCCTGGCAGTGGGAACGCTCATTGGTTTTTGAGAAAAGGGGAGGAAAACGAACACACGGGGGACATCGGCAATCTAACCCATTTAACCGCATCCCTTCTTACTCCACGGAAAAATTGTGGATCGTCGTATGCCGATAGGTTTCACCCGGACGCAGAACCGTCGTGGGGAATTTCGGCTGGTTCGGCGAATCGGGGTAATGCTGCGTTTCCAGGCACATCGCGCTTTGTTTGCCGTACTTGTGCCCGAACGCGCCGGTGGAACCGTCGAGGAAATTCCCGCTGTAAAACTGGACCGCCGGCTCCGTCGTGGTCACGGTCATCGTCCGGCCCGACTTCGGGTCGCGCAGCTTCGCGCAGAAACTCATTTCGCCCGGTTTTTTCTCTTTGAGGACGAAGCAGTGATCGTATCCGCCGGCGAATTGCGGCTCCTTGATTTGCCCGATCCGTTCGCCGACCGTGTGCATCGTGAGGAAATCGTACGGCGTTCCCGCGACGTTGGCGATTTCGCCGGTCGGGATCAAACCGTCGTCGGTCGGCAGAATCCGGTCCGCGCCCATCGTCAACTCGTGATCGAGAATCGTTCCCGATTGCAAGCCGGCCAGATTCCAAAACGTGTGGTTCGTCAGGTTCACGACCGTCGCTTTGTCGGTCGTCGCCGTGTAATCCATCGTCCAGTCGTTGTTGTTATCCAATTCGTACACGACCGTCGATTTCAACGTTCCCGGATACCCTTCTTCGCCGTCTTTGCTGGTGTAAGTGAGTTTCAAACCGACCGAGTCGTCCGTCGTGAACGGCTCAACACCCCAAATCTTCTGGTCGAATCCTTTCAAACCGCCGTGGAGTGCGTTTTTGCCGTTGTTGAGCGGAAGATGGTATTCTTTGCCGTCGAGCGTGAACGTTCCCTTGGCGATACGATTTCCGTAGCGTCCGACCAGGGAGCCGAAGAACGGGCGGATTTTTTCGTACTCGCCGACGGTTTCGTAGTTCGCGGAGACGTTGACGAATTTGCCGTCCTTGTCCGGAACTTCGAACGACCAGATCACGCCGCCGAAATTGAGAACCTTCACGGTCAAACCGTTGGCGTTTTTCAAGGTGTACATATCGACGGTTTCCCCGTCCGCGGTTTTACCGAATTCACTTTTTTCAATACCCATTTTTGCTGGACCGGCTTGTGTTTGAGCTTCGACCGAAAGGGATGCGAAGCCGTAAAGGATTGACAAACATAAACTGAAAGCGACGAATAACTGTCTCATGGCGTTTCCGCTCCTCGGGGTTGGGGTGGGGGGCATCCGAATACACGATACGCGAAATTGTATAACGCGCATCGGGGCTGTTCACCATGGGGCGGTATTTGGTCAAACGGGCATGACTTCATCGGCTCTTTCCGCTCAGGGAGTTTCAACAGGGCGCGAGGAAAGTGAACGGAAAACAGGGGAGATTCCGCAATACCATAAAAACAGCGAGAATTCCCAAGAGACCGAACAGAGCGCGCGGGCCGATTGCGATCCGTGAAATTTCCCAGGAGGTGTTACGGGTAAGACGACAAAGACACAGGTAAACGATCGCGGCCAGGAAAAGCGGACACAGGCAGTTGTGTTGCAGTGATTCGAGAAAACGTCCCTGCACCAAAAGAAGAGCCGCCCTGGTTCCGCCACAACCGGGGCAGTAAAACCCGGTTTGCCGGTAAAAGGCACACCCGGAACCCAACGCCGGCAAAAAAACCAGAGCGGGAAGCGTAAGCGAGCGGTGCAAGGGAATCATCTGTCGGTCATCAAAATCTCATTTCGTATTTCTCATTTCTCATTTTTCACACCGGCACCGTTCGCTAGAGAAAATCCGCTTCGGGATCGATTTCCTTGTACCATTTTTTCCACTGCTCGATTCGTGCTTTTCGTTGGATTTCATAATCCTTTTCACTCGAATCGGGTAGTGCTTCGATATGGATATTTCTCGACACGGTCAACAAGGCGCTTTGAGCTGCGGCCGCAACGGTCGGGTCCGGATCGGAAAGTGCGAAAATCAACGCCGGAACGAATCGGACATCGCCGCTTTTGCGTAAAACGTCGACCGCGGCCAATCGTGTTTGCGGCGATCCGGTTTTGAGGACCTGAATCGCTTTGGTTTTATTTTTGGTCAACAGTTCGTCGACTTCCGTTTGCGAAACTTCAGCCAGCCGTTGCGTCGTTTCTTCGTCCCAGTCGGCTAAATCGTCCAGACCTTCCAAAAGTTTGCTGACCGATTTCAGTTCCGTCAGGGAAACGACCTGTCCGTCGCGCACCTCCAACTGGTCGGTCGATCGGGGCAGTCCGCGACCTCCCTGCATGTTGCCGCCGTCGTATGTCGTCGGACCTTTGGCGAGCGATTGTTTCGTCGAACGGCGAAGGACGAGAATCGCGTAGGCGGTGTCCACCGGTACTCCGATACCGCAACTGGACCAACCGCCGTTGGAATCTTGAATTTTCATCAGATACTCCGCGATCTGGTTGTACCATGTCGGAGAAGGATCCCTGACGTTTTCCGCCATTTCCCGGAAGGAGCAGTATCGCTCCATCGCGTAGAGAAAATAACAGAAATATTGTGTCTTTCGGTCCAGGGAATTTTGAAATTTCCCGGCCAACCACTTATTGCCGCGATCCTGAACGCGTTGAAAATCGGACCGGGGCATGCTTTCCCGAAATTCGCGCATATTGGTTCCGAAAGCCGTTTGTTCTTTTCGAATTTTCCGAAACGCTTTGGGAGGGACGAAATCGTCGTTCGAGCCGGGTCGGGACGTTTTCGAGTCGTTCATATCGTACAAGTCGCGAAGAACGTAGACGCTGGCCATCCCCGCGGCGGTCGTCGAAGGACGGGTGGTATCCCGCGTCACTTGCCCGTTGGCGTTGATTCGGGTGGTGTAGGCAAAACCACCGTCCTCGGCCTGGGCGAAGAGCAACCATTTTCCCGCGGCAAGCATCATCGGTTCGGAAATCTCGCCGCCGTTGCGATGGATGGACCAGGCGCCCATGACCGCGTATTGCGTCATGGACATGTCGCCGCCGCGGCTGTTGTCCGGATGGCCGTTGGAAAGATAGCCCCAGCCGCCGGGCTGCTGCTGCGTGTACTTCAGGGCGTCGGAGAGATAACGCAGTTCGTTCGCATAGAGGGTCGGATCCAATTCGGATAAAAACATCGAGGAAATACCGATGTCATAGATCGGATATTGGAACGAAATCTTATCGGACGTCATGTTCTTGCGTATCGCCTCGACGGCCGCCAGGATAAGCGGGTGATCCGTCTCCACGCCCGCTTTGATCAGCGCCAGTCCGATCAAGGCTTTCCCGCCGGCTCGATTTTCTTGCCCTCCCGCGTTTTTCAGGTAAGCAACCCCCTTCGCAACCGACGCCAAAACCTCGGGGCTATCCGGCGTCAATCCGGCGCCGTAAATCCAGCAAGGACTCCAGAGGAAAACGAGCAAACAAACTTGGAGCGATCGCATGATCCGGTACGCGAAAATTCGAAAGAACGGACACAAACCCACCGTGAAGATTATAACAACCTGTCGTGTTT
>JAVBTU010000233.1:0-3259 GCA_031556015.1 Thermoguttaceae bacterium | reverse complement strand
CCGGAGCCGGGGAAGTTTCGACCGCCGCCCAGCACCTGTCCGATGGAGCCCAGCAGTCCGCGGCCTCGCTGGAACAGATCACTGCGTCGATGAGCGAAATCAGCGGCCAGACGAAACAAAACGCCGACAGCGCCGGCAATGCCCGGGACTTGGCCAACGGTGCTTCCAGTGCCGCGCAGGGTGGTCAAAACGCGATGCAGCAAATGACGTCGGCGATGGAGCGGATCACAAAGAACTCGGAACAGATCCAGCGCGTGATCAAAGTGATCGACGACATCGCGTTCCAAACGAACCTGTTGGCCTTGAACGCCGCCGTGGAAGCCGCCCGGGCTGGGCAGCACGGAAAAGGGTTCGCCGTCGTCGCCGAGGAAGTCCGCAACCTGGCCGCGCGAAGTGCCAAGGCGGCCCAGGAAACGACCGAACTGATCGCGACCAGCGGCCAGGAAATTCACAAAGGGGGCGAAATCGCCGACAAAACCGCCGAAGTACTCAACCAGATCGTCGAGCAGATTCAGAAGACGACCGACCTGGTCGGCGGCATCGCCGTCGCAAGTAACGAGCAGGCGCAAGGCGTCGGGCAGGTCACGATCGGTTTGCAGCAAATCGACGCGGTGATCCAACAGAACACGGCGTCCGCCGAAGAATCCGCCAGTGCGGCCAACGAAATGAGTTCCATGGCTTCGACCTTGCAAAAGCTTGTCGCCCAGTTTAAACTGCGGTAATTCAGCCAACGTCGAACCGTCTTCACCGAAGCCGCGTACGTTGTTCCCTTGAAACGTACGCGGCTTTGATTTGCGCAATACCGAATTTCCCAATCGCCATGAAGAGATTACCGTTCTTTTTCGCCCTTGTCGTTTTGTTGCCGCTGCACACTCGCGCCCAAGAGCCGAAAGACTGGCTGCTCCGCCAAGGCGATTTCCATGCCGAAGTCGTCGAAAACGCCGACGCCCACGAAATCACGATGCAAAACGGCCTGATCCGCCGCGTTTGGGTCACGCAGCCGGCCGGAGCCTGTATTCGGTTCGATAATCTTCAAACGAACGAAACGCTCCTCCGCGCCGTCGAGCCGGAAGCCGTACTCGTTCTCGACGGCAAACGAATAGAAGTCGGCGGACTGGACGGTCAACCGAACCGCGCGTTCCTGCTCGACGACTGGATCAAGTCCGGGCTACTCCAAGCGCAACCGAATTCGTTTCGGCTCGTCGATTGGACGATCGGCAAAACGAAGGAGCGATTTCCCTGGAAACGAACCCGACATCTCCCCGAACCGCAGCGCAATGCGCCTTGGCCCCCCGCCGGCGTGTCGCTGAATCTGCGATACGAACTCCCGCCGGAAGCCGCGGCCGCGATCGCGGAAAACGACGAAACGCTCGCCCGGAAACTCGCCGGAATCGAAGCGATCGTCTCGTATGAAATGTACGACGGCATCCCGTTGGTCGCGAAATATATTACGGTGAAAAACCGTGCGCAAGTCCCGGTCGTGCTGAACCGATTCGACAACGAAATTCTCGCGTTCGTCGAAGTGGGGCATTCCGTCGAATCCCGTTTGAAACTCGTCGATGCGTGGAATCTTGACGCCGCCCCGGACAAAAACGACGCCACGACTCCATTCCCGCCGCACGCTCTTTTGAGTAACGGCCTGACCAGCGGCGTTTGGCTCCCGAAAGTTCACATCGAATCCGAGTACGAGTTCATCGGTATGGACGCGAAATCGGCCAACGAAATCGTTCGCTGGGAGCCTGATCCGCGGTTTGGTACGCAGGTCAATTATGAACGAACGACTCCCTGCCTGCTCAAAAGCGGCCTGGTCCGGCTCGATTACGAATTGCAGCCCGGCGAATCGTTCGAAGCGCCGTGGACGTTCGAGTTGGTGCATGATTCCTACGACAGGGAACGTTGCGGTCTCGCCTTGCGGCGAATGTATCGCACGATCGCGCCTTGGGTGTGCGAAAATCCGATCCTCATGCACGTCGCCGGCGCGAAGGACGAAGCGGTCAAGCTCGCCGTCGATCAATGCGTCGACACCGGCTTCGAGATGGTGATCATGACGTTCGGGAGCGGTTTCAACATCGAAGATTCCTCTCCCGCGAACGTCGAACGAATCGCCGATCTCGTGAAATACGCCAATGCACGCGGGATCGAGCTGGGCGGCTATTCGCTTTTGGCGTCACGCAGTTGCGGCGAGAAGAACGACGTGATCAATCCCCGGACGGGTAAGCCCGGCGGCTTCGCACGGTTCGGGAATTCCCCTTGCATCGGCAGCGAATGGGGGGACGCGTACTTCAAGAATCTTTATTCGTTTTTCGAGAAGACGGATTTCGACATGTTCGAACACGACGGTTCGTATCCGGGGGATTATTGCGCGTCGACGACGCATCCCGGGCACAAAGGGCTCGACGATTCCCAGTACCGGCAATGGAAAACGATCACGGATTTCTACCGATGGTGTCGCGGTCGGGGCGTTTACCTGAACGTGCCGGACTGGTATTTTCTCAACGGAACGAACAAGACCGGCATGGGCTACCGCGAAACGAACTGGTCGCTTCCGCGAGCGCAGCAGGTGATTCACGGGCGCCAGAACATTTTCGACGGAACCTGGAACAAACCGTCTTCGATGGGTTGGATGTTCGTGCCGCTGACGCAGTATCACGGCGGCGGGCCCGCGGCGACGATGGAACCGCTTTCGGAGAATCTCGTCGATTACGAGCGGCACTTGGCGAACAACTTCGGAATGGGAACCCAGGCGTGTTACCGCGGGCCGCGGTTGTATGACACCGACACGACGAAAGCGGTCGTGAAAAAATATGTCGAATTTTATAAAAAACATCGGGACATCCTCGACTCCGATATGCTCCACCTTCGCCGGGCCGACGGGCGGGACATCGATTACGTGCTGCACGTGAATCCGGAACTTGAGGAAAAAGGGCTCTTGATGCTCTACAATCCGACGGCGGAGAACGTGAATCGAACGCTACGAATTCCGTTGTACTACACCGGGTTAAGCGAACAAGCCCGGGTTGCCGGGGAAAAGGAAGGAACGGAAACCGTCTATCGCCTGAATCGCGCTTACGAAATCGAACTCCCGATTTCCGTCCCCGCCGGCGGTTGCACCTGGTACGTGATCCGATAAGAAACGGTGTCTCCGCATTCAATACCGGCCCCAATCGCCGGCGCGGGGGGATTCCGAACGGCAAATGCGGCCACTATTTTTGACCCTGTTTCTTGAGTAAGGCGTATTGGCAGGATGCACCAGATTCTT
>JAVBTU010000070.1:0-6316 GCA_031556015.1 Thermoguttaceae bacterium | reverse complement strand
GACGAAGCTGATTTCCTTGAGTGTCATTTTCCGAATAACGTACAGTTCCCCTTCGAACGTTTGACCGTTCACGGACACCTTTTGGCCGAACGGAACGTATTCCGTCTGGTGGATCGGGCCACCCATCGACGCCTGCCACGGGAAGCCGTTTTTCGCCGATTGCGCAACGTCACGCGCCCAGGCGGTGTCACGACTGATGACGCCCTCGGCCATGACGTCGTTGCCGACGATCGCGATCTTTTCTGTATGCCCGACCCCTTGAAAACTCTTATGCTCATATCGCACGGGGATTTTCTGCACGGGAATCTCCAGCCCGGTAAGATCGATCACGACCGGACAAGGAAAGTCTTTCGGTTGCGCTTTTCCGCCGGTGTAGGCGATCAGCGTGAACGCGGGAAGAGGCGGCTCACCGCTCGTCGGGTCCACGGCGTCGCTTTCTCGTGCGAGCAGCGTGATCGGACTTGGTTCGAGCCGCAGGTTCGTCAGTTTCAGTTTCTTCATCTTCGTCCTCTTGGTTCGTGGTGTCATTGATCGGGCCGAAGTCCGTCGGCGAGAGACCCAGTTCGGCCATGCGCATTTTTTCCCGTGACGCCTGGTTCAGTACGTCCTCCCAGTCGAGCCCGACTTTCGCGCACTCGATGGCCAGGTTCGAGGTGCGGCACTGGATGCGTGACGCCGCCGCCTTCGCTTCCTTCACCGGATCGACATGCTCCATCCCGTCCCAAAACCAGCATGCTGCCGGACCGCTGTTGGCTTCCGGTCCTGCGGACGGTCGCCCTCGGGTGGGGTGGTTTATTTGTTGCGCGAATACTTTTTTTGGTGTTTTGAATAGGCCGATTCGAACGGCGTCACGGTACCATGTTTTGAATAACGGGTACAGAATGGCTTGCTCGCAAATCGATTGCTCGACTCGAATCGATTTGAAAAACGTTTGATGATCCAATCTTCCGGAAGCGTAGTTGTGCTGCGAGGACTCGCCGAGCAGACTATTGACCGGCACTTGCATGCAGCGTCCGATTTCACCGAGGATTTCCCGTTTGAATTCCGAATACGTGGTGTTCGGATGCTCCGCCTTGATCTGGCCGAGCTTCCAACCGTCCGCCAAAACCGTCGCCATCCGCTTTTCCAGTTCGACGACGTCCATCGCTTCTAAAGGTTGTGCCTCGCCGTTGGCGGGGGCGTCAGTGTAAAGCACCGCCGCGAAATCCGCAGCCGTTTCCGCCGCTGCCAGGACCGCCAACGTGTAACGTCTTAATTGTGCGAAAAGTGGCAACGCAGGCATAATTTCCGGCAGTCCCCGCGATTGGCCGGGCCGGTCCGAGCGGTACCAGTGAAGCATGTACTCGGCGTCAATCGTCTCGAATTTCCCGTACCAAAGCGAGGAATCGCCCGGATGCTCGCTCGAAACGTGATACAGGACCGGATTGCCGAACGGATCGTATTCGACACCATCGACCTCGTTTGGCATCGAGGGATATGGCGTCATGACCCGGTCCGCCTCAATCGGACGCAAATCAATCTCGACCGGATGCTTTAATCGCGGATTCTTCAAAATGGCCGCAAACGCTTCTCCGTCCGTGATTTTCGCCATACGCAGTGTTTGAAGTTTTTCACAAAGACGCATCGCTTCGGACCACGCAATGAATTCCGTTTCAACCGCACTGTTAAAATCCTCATCCTCCGTGAGAACCTGCAAACGCGGCCCGGTCCCGATGCAGGTGGCGGCGAGCGTGAGCACCATGCCCCGCGCGTAGGAATTATTGGCGACTTCGTATCGAGCCCGATTTCGCAGCGTTCGCCGAATTTCCGGCGTCATCGATCCATCGGCGCTCAACCCATCGGCAAGCGACCAATGTTTCATGTTCTCGACGCTCGTCTGTGCGGCGTCATATTTCATCCGTACCGATATCGGAGGATGCTTGTTTTGAAGCCGCAAACTGGATTTTTCAATCTTTTCCGGCTTGGCCTTCTTGTGTTTTTTTCCCATGATTGTAGAATCATTTGTTACGTCGTTCCGCCGGGTTTGATGCGGTGAAACGAAAGTGGAAATTTGTTGCCTTGGACCGCTTTTTTCGATTGCAAAAAACGCTCGGCTTCGATTTGATCCCGTAAAGAGTGCTGCTCCACTGACCCGGCGTCACCCTCGACCCGTTTCGGTCCTGCGGCGTTTTCGGCGATCATGTCCCGGAGCGTGCTTTCATTGATCTCGGTCGGCGGATCGTCGTAAATGATCTCGCCGCTATCGGAAAGTTTCGCGACGTTGGTGTCGCGTTTGAAAAAATCGTCGTTCATTGATTCATAAAAAACGGGTGAGGATTACACGGGCGGTTCGTTCCACTTCGCTTCGAGACCGGCGACCTTGGCGGCCAATTCGTTGATTGCCGCGACAAGTGTTGTTTTGTCCGAGGTCGCAAGGGTCGCCAATATCCCTTTTTCGCGGTCGATATGGATATGGTCGTGCCTGGCATATCGGTTCAAAATTCCTCGCGTGGATATGATCGAGCCGGAAAAATAGTTTTTTCCGTCGAACGAAAACATGACTTGCCACGGGCTGACGCCAGCGACGGACGGATAGGCAGCACCGCCGTAACCGATACAAATGAAGACGTGTTTTTCCTTGATCCAGGTGATTGCACGCCACTGAATATCCTCGCGAACGCCGTGTGACACCCCGAGCGGCGTCCAGTGCAAGCCGTCCTTCGTGTACGCGATTCGGTTGACACCGTTTCGAGCGACGGCAATCGTCATTCCGAGTTCCCCGGCGTCACAAAGACCGGACCACTCGTTTGCCGCACTCAATCCGTCGGCGTCAAGAATCGGTGTCCAATGTTCGGCGTCAACCGACCACGCACCGCGAAACGTCCCGGAAACGCCGACCGCATACAGTTTTTCAAACGATTTCGACCATTTGACGTTGTACAGATTGCCGGAAAGACCGGAAACGCTTTGCGGAACGATTGTCCACGCATGCCCGTCGCCGGAATACATGCTGACACCACCGATCCCGACGGCGACGAATTTTCGTAACTCCCGCGACCAGCAGATCGCTTTCCATTCCGCCGTTTGACCGATGTCCGAAAACGTCCATTTGACACCGTCGATGGAATAGGCGGCGCGGTACTGACCGGCTTGAGCGACGGCGGCGAACATCCGCAGTTCCGGCGACCAGCAAACCGCCTTGAACCCCTTGTGCGGTGCGGCGGCACGCTGAAACCGGATACCGTCGTAAGAATACCCGAAATAGGCGTCCTGCGTCGATGCGGCGACGAACATGCGTAGCTCGTTCGAGTAACAAATCGTATCGTAACGTGTCGTAACGTGGCCGGGTAGGTTCATACTTGACACCGTCCACTGCGCGAGATTTTGTGAAAACATCGTCGTGCCCGGCGACGATCCGCCGGAGTAATCGGCGCAGGCGACGCACAAATCGAGTCCCGGTGAATAAGCGATATCATACCACTGGTTCCGCATCAAGCCCTGAACGGGATTGTTTGGCACCACGGATTCGTCGGCGTAAACATCCTGCATCGGCAGATTCGCGTAGGGACTGTCGGTCGTCGAGTCGTTCGCCCGGTCGTGAATTTCGTTCATCGATGACACCAGCGACGACCGGTTCCACGTCGTCAGCCCGAAAACATTGCCGACGGTCGAATCGAACTCCGCTTTGCGCACGATGTGTTCCGGCTCCGTCGCCGCGATTTTTAGATGTTGTTGCGAGTAGATATCCATATTACACGGTGACAATAACGAGGAGTGTCATGGACGAGGGGAGGAGCACGTCGGGCTTGAGCGTGATCGTATTGGGCGTCACCGGTTCCCAAGAGAGGCCGATGGGCTTTTTCGTTCCGCCGGTGGTGTCAAAGATCTGGATCGAAGCGATGTTCGTCGTATTGAGATTGTGCGTCACGGTATAGGTCGTTGCGACACCATCGCACGTCACGGGAACGACGGCGGGAGAGCGAACCTCCAGATCGGCAAGCGTGTCGTCGACATACTGCTTGTTGGTGTAATGCTCCGGGTTGATCGGTCTGAGCGGCGTTCCGCGAAACGAAAACGCCATCCCTTCCGTGGTGACAAGGGTATGAAGAGGTACATTGAGTTCGGACATGATTGGTTCCTTAAAGTTAAAAGCGAAGGATCGCCGTTCCTGAAACGGGAATCATAAAAGCGACCTCGCAAAAGTCGAAAGTTTGCGTTTGCCGGTTGACACCATGACCGATCCGGCTGCCGTTGGTGTCATAGGTTTCGATGAGCGGCCTGAGCGAACCGAGCTTATGATCGATCCGCCAAGCCTTCGACGGTTCGGCCTGCCGATGGACGTAAACGCCTTCCCCAAGGTGTTTTTGCAACAGATCGGCATTGTGGTTGACGGCGTCAACGATGTTTTGAAGCGTGGTATCGGCCATGATTGATCCGTGTTGTATTGCGGCGGTGAACTATCGCCACTGGTGTGGAAGCCCCCTTCGCGGCGTGACGTGCCGACGCTGCTCGGAAAGTTTGATTCGCGGTCGTTTGGGAATTTCCTTCGTCTGAAGTGACGCCAGTTCGACGCCCTCAATCGAGGCCGCGACCGCACAGCCGACCATGCAATCGAGCCAGTGGTTATCGGGCCGATTCGCCCTCCATTTCCACTCGTCGACCGTGCGCCCGTTGGCAAGCGTTTTGATCCGGTATTCGGCGACCAGATGCTCGGAAAGGAGCAAATGAGCCTTCGAATCGTGCCCGAACAGCGATAAACAACCGGGATCGCCCATCATGACGCCAAGCCGGGCGTGAACGAACGTTTTCCAGTAATTGGTGTCAATCAGCACGTGCCGGAC
This sequence comes from Thermoguttaceae bacterium, assembly GCA_031556015.1. Lineage (GTDB taxonomy): Bacteria > Planctomycetota > Planctomycetia > Pirellulales > Thermoguttaceae > JAVBSX01. Next base: position 1,496 of record JAVBTU010000070.1, on the reverse strand, counting down.
CTGCCGCTTGCCCGAAATGTTCGGGATTCGCCAGTGGAGACCGACCCGATCGCCCCGTTGCGTACGATAATCCGAGAACGGAAGCATTCTCGCCCGTACTGGACCTCGGTCGCGAAGACGATGCGCCGGGAAACTCCGCCTTCGTCGAACACCTCGTCGCCGACCTTGAGACCGCCCATCGTGCTCCAGCCGAGTGGCGTCAGAACCGGCGTGTCAAGGGCCAGGGCTTTTCCGCTCCCACGCGGCATCGCGATGGCGCACAAGGCGCCCTGGACGACGGCACGCTCGATTTTTTCGATCACGCGAAGATGATCCTCGGACCATTTCAGGTAAAAAACTTCCGAAAAATACGTTTCGCAAAATATTCGGAACGATTGAAGGGCCGCCTTTTTACGGTCCGGGTCGTCCACTTCGGGAATGACGCCGATATCCTGGCCGGTCCGGACCGTTTCGGCGTTTTTCTCGGCCTGACGCCGCTTTTTCTCCTGATAATCCAGCGGGCCGTCCGCCTCGCGAAAAAATTCCTCCGTGAGCCACGCGGCATATTTCGCCAAATCGACGGTCCTGAAATCGGACGAATTGACGTCACGACCACGATGGACTTTGAGGCGGCTTTCGGTCAAAACCGTACCGAAACCAGACTTGTTGATGAGTCGGATCAGTTCGGTCGGTCGATAGTTGTGCGTGCTACTCGTCATTTTTTGCGTGCTCCGAAAGAAGGAAGGCGACGTAACGGAGGAGATTGATCCGCTTTTTCGGCCCGAAAAGGTTCCCCGCGAGGGCGATTTTCGAGATTTTTTGGCTGGAAATCGCTTTCCCGGACGCTTCCGAGAGCAATTTTGCGAGTTTCACGGCCGAAAAATCGGCGGACCCGGTGGTGTCACTCGTTTTCATCGTACACCTCCGTCAGGATTTGCGGTTGAAGGAACCGCCGCGCGTTTTTGGGGATTTTGGGAAGTTTTTCAATATCGCTTTCCACGATCAACGTGGTCGGTTTTCTCAATTTAAACGCCTCGAACATTTCCACTATGACGCCATCGCTTTTTTCCCAATCCACCAGACCAAGTATTAGGAGCTCGTCCGAGCGGCGAAGAATCTCGAGGTCGATTTTCAGGAAGGCGTCATGGTCCAATTCGAGGCCGCCCAGTTCCACGGCGGGGACCATACTGGCGAGGGGGTTGAAAGCGATGACACCGGCTTGCAAAAGTTTTGCCGAGACGCGGCAGGAAAGTTGATACCGCTTTTTCATGACGGCGGGGTCGGAGTGAGCGTAGGGAGTTGCAATGTAAATCAATGCGGAATTCCTTATAAAAGTAGTGTGAAATGATGTTCAAATATGCCGAACAGGTTCATTGTGGTGGAGTGCGGGAAACGTTCCAAACCGATTCCCCTCCGTGACGCCAAACAAGGGCTCGTACAGACGTTCACAGGGACTTTTCGACATTTCACCCGCCGAGTGGCGTCGAGCCGTGTGATCGGCGGATTTCGGCCTCCGG
>JAVBTU010000558.1:0-3457 GCA_031556015.1 Thermoguttaceae bacterium | reverse complement strand
ATTACGTCCCCAACGTCGCCCGAAAAGCCAAATGCGATGTCGCTCTGAGCAACAGCTTCGGTTTCGGCGGACAAAACGTTTCGCTGATCGTCCGAAAATTCAGCGTTTGAGCTGTCTAATACGATGCACGACGAACGAAGGGACGAGGTTCTCCTGACTATGGTTGAAGGGGTCGGCTCGCTGACGTTCAAACGGCTCTACGACCATTTCGGCGGCTGCGGTGAAATTCTTTCCGCTCCGGTCGAACACCTGCAGGCGGTCGGCGGTATCGGTCCGAAAATCGCCGCGAAAATCGCCACGGCCCGGGAAACGCTGAACATCGACGGACTGCTCGAACTGTGCCGCCGGGAAAGGATCGACATCGTTTCGCAGCGAGACGAACGTTATCCGACTCTGTTGAAGCTGATCTACGATCCGCCTCAAATTCTGTACGTCAAAGGAACCCTGACGCCGCAAGACGAACTGGCGTTCGCCGTGATCGGAACCCGGAGAATGACGCCTTACGGACGAAAACTCGCGACGGAGCTGACCCGGGGACTCGTTCAGTATGGCGTCACGATTACCAGCGGTTTGGCCAAGGGGATCGACGGCGTCGCGCATCGGGCCGCGTTGGAAATGGGAGGACGGACCCTTGCCGTTCTCGGCGGCGGGATTTCGCGGCTTTACCCGAAAGAACATGCCGAATTGGCGGAACGGATCGTGGAAAACGGTGCTCTGGTCAGCGAATACCATCCGCTGATGGAACCGACCCAGGGGACGTTTCCGCAGCGCAACCGAATCGTCGCCGGAATGTCGATCGGCGTTCTCGTCGTCGAAGCGCCGAGGAAAAGCGGCGCGATGATTACCGCACGATTGGCTTACGAGCAGGGGCGGGACCTGTTCGCGGTCCCGGGAAACGCCGATTCCTCGTCGTCCGGCGGCTGCAACCAACTGATTCGCGACGGAGCCGTCCTGGTCGAATCGGTCGACGATATTCTCGAATCGCTCGGTCCGCTTTTTAAGCCGGTTCGCGATCCCGGTTCGCTTGTCGGCGGCAATCCGGTCGTCGAGGAACTACGGCATCCCGGTGAGTTTCAGCTTAACGAAATCGAACTCGCCGTTCTCCGTCAGATCGGGACCGCCCCGACATCGCTGGAGCAAATTGTCCGCCTCGGCGAACTTGATCCTCACCAGGTTCAAGTTGCCTTAAACGTTCTGATGCGACGCAATCTTGTTATTCGTGACGTTTCGGACAATTTTCGCCGGGTGTAATTTCTATATAGGGCCTCTCGATTTATCCTATGGAGTGTGGGCGCCTCGCCCGCATGTCCCATGTTTTCCGGCATCAAAAAGAGTTTTGGCCTTGAGAGGTTGATTTTTAGAGGTTCCCAATACAGACTGTGATTTCAGCCGGGCTGGTTTTGGGCGAAGAACCAATAAATTGCTTATTTTTCGTAATCGATACAACCGATAAATGAGGTGTTGCGGTACGTAAAGTTGGTAAAACCGCCCTGAAATCTCTCATTTCCCCCATTTTGACAGGATGTCGTTTCCGGTAAACAACACTAATTTGAAGTCGAATTACGGTTCCATGACGGGACAGTTGAATCTGCACCGCAATGAATCGGGAATGTCGATATTGATTCGTAATCTCAGTAGTGGACTTAGGATTCATTCCGGCCGCGACGATCCCGCCGGTTTTATTTCCGGTTCGATCCTTCGGACCGAAATCGTGTCGACGAAACAGGCGATCACCAATTGCACCAAAGCGAGTTCCGTCTGTACCACGGCGGACAGTGCGCTCGCTCAAGTCAATACGATCCTGGTCGAAATGCAGGCGATGGTCGTCGAAGCGGCGAACACCGGCGTGAACAACGAAGCGATTCTCAAGTCGCTGCAACTGCAAATCGACGCCAGCCTCGATTCGATCGACCGGATCGCGAATACGACGAAATTCATGGGGCAGAACCTGCTCGACGGGTCGCTCGAATTCATCACCTACGGTCTGGAAACGGATAAAATCGTCCACTACCAGATCAACCAGGCCGATTTCGGCCTGATGACCGAGAAGGAAGTTTCGGTCAAAGTCCAGCAAAACGCGCAGCCGGCGGTTCTGTTTTACCAATTCGGGGCGCTGAACGAAAAAGCGACGTTCGAGGTCGGCGGAAAACTCGGCTATGAAATCTACACGTTCGACCAAGGGGCGACCGTCGATCAGATGGCGCAGGCGATCAACATGATGACCAGCGCAACCGGAATCGCCGCGACCGTGATGTCGCAAGCCTCCCCCGGGAACATCTATGCCAGTTCGTACGGAAAAGACAACGACGTGATCATCACCGCGAGCAAAGGCGGGTATCTCGAAGGAAACGTCGTCGTCAAATACACCGCCCCGAAAGAGGGGAACGGGCAGATGTATTTGAACGTCAACAAAGGGGACGGAAACAATCCGACGGAAATCGAAGTCGTCCTGCAGACGGAGCAGTGGAAACCGGCGATTTACCATTACAACGGCGAAAACGACGGAATTCCGCATAACGAATTCAACTGGAAAAGCAAACTCGCCGGATCCGCGTACAACGACCTTTCATTCCCGAGCAACAACGTCCACGGAACGGGCGATTCGGTCGGACTCAACTACGATCTGACGACGCAACCGTACAAAATCGAAATCAACGTCGACTATGATGCGACCGATCCGCAAAATCCGGACAACACGACGGTTAACGACTTGAAAAGTTGGTTGCTGGCCGATCCGACTCTTTCGGCGTACTTTGAAATCGAAGACGTCAAATCCTCCGACGGAACCGGTCCGATCGTACCGACGACGATTTTCACGCAATCGCAACTCGGCGTGGACGGCGGAAAAATCCTCTCGACCGCCGAACAGGTCGCGAAACTGCTCAATACATCGCCGCTTTTACAGGACGAAAAAGGGAACGGAACGACCACCGCGTCGATTCCCGCTGGCTCGACCGGGTTGGGCGTCGTCGCTCCGTTCGAGGAGTACGCTTATTACGGAACCGCGGAGAAGAACAATCAATTACAGTTCCTCGGGCCCGGCGGTTCGCCGAACGTTCGTTTCATGAGCACGCCCGGAACGCCGCTGTCGGTCGATTACGACAGTTTCCCGCCCGTGTACGGCAAATCGACCGCAACGGTCCAGGGCTTTGACGCCAACACGACGTTTTCGCTCCGCGCCGACAATCCCGGCGATCTTTACGACGGATTGAGCGTCATTTTCCAGGATGGCAAGGGCGAAGCGGCGGTGCTCGACGGAGCGAAAAACGCGGTCGTGATCACGGTCGATTTTTCCGGCCGCGCTTCCGATCCGGAGCGTAAGCCATTTAACATGGCCGACATGCGGACGTTGATCGAAACCAGCCCCACGCTCGGTTCGAAATTCGAAGTCATTCCGCAGGTCGCGTTTGACGCCGCCAATCCGCCGGAATTTTCCAGCCCCGACTATATTGGTATC
>JAVBTU010000266.1:0-3515 GCA_031556015.1 Thermoguttaceae bacterium | reverse complement strand
CCCCCAATACCACTGGGCGACGACGCAGTCGTGATAGACCAGTTCCCAAAGCGGCAGCCGGAGTTTTTCGTTGACCTGGAAGCGTTCGATTTGCGGCGGCACGTCGTCGACGAGCCGGGTCATGTCGCGTCCCGCTTCGTCGATTCGGTACGGGCCGAGGCTCAACATTCCCTCGAAATAATCGCAGTACGGCACGGAGGCGTCATGGCCGGTTTCGCTCCCGCAAACCAGTCCCAACTCGCCGATCAATCGGAGCAGTTCCATCTTATGTTTCCGGCTGTCGGTTCGCGTCATCGGATGGTCCGGGTGGTAGCACTCGAACCAAGGAGCGGCCACGGTCGTGTCGATGAATCGGGAAGCGTACGGTTTCGTCCGCAGTTCGTCGGTGATCCGCCGCCGGGCGTAAGGAACCGCTTTGGCGTCACAGATCACGGCGCAGGGAATTCGCGGTCGGGAGGGATCTTTCGTTTCGACTTCCCAGCCCTTGCGCCAGGTGCCGTCCGGGTCGGTCCAATTGATGTCCCGCGGCCAAGCCTCCGTGGTCCAATCGCCGTGGACGTACCGGACTTCCCCGAAACGCGACGGGTCCATGATGTCCTGGTAAATATCGTAACGACTCGTCAGCACGTTTTCGATGGCGTTCATCGCGGCCAGTTCCTCCGCCGAACCGCCGGAACTCCAGAGCAGCCGGTCCATGCCGAGCGACTTCATTTCCCGGACGAGTTCGACTTTGTTTCCTTCCCAAAACCAGATGTTCGCGGCTCCCAAAAGCTGGTCGATCTTCGGATTCCTTCGGACTTTTTCGGAAAACGGTACGAGAAGACCGGTCTCCCGGGCGTGTTGACGGTATCGTTTGCACGCGGCGACGTGGCCACCCCGGTCGAAAAAGGCGTACCGTATTTTTCTCGGATACCGGAACTCCTTCCTCGACGGCTCCCACGAGACGTTGATTTGAAGCAGTTCTTCGCGGCCGAGTACGATTTCGACGGCGGCGTCATCGGCCGTTTCCACGATCGCGACCATGCCGGCACCATCGGCGTCTTCGACCTGCCCCCAGAACGCCATGCAGATTCCATGACCGCCGTAAGTCACCAGACGCCGGACCAGAATGTCCTTTTCCTCGACCGGGTAACCCATCCCTTCGTTCACCGGAACGATGAGCCGATCGCCGGTTTGCGAAACGAACGGAGCCGGAAACGCGATGACGCCCTCAAGCGGACCGGTTCCGTCGACGGTCACGAGTAGTTCCGGCCGGTCCGGATCAAGCGTCACTTCGACGCCGTATTCGGCCAGAGTTTCCGCATCGAGGAGCCGGAAGGACGTTCGATCCGACGCCGCGTTTTCCGAAACGGCAACGAAATTTCTCGACGCCGGGTGTTGGTGCCAACAACGGCCCGTCCGTTTGTCCGTAACGGAAAACGTTCCGCGATCCGGTTGCAGTTCGAGTTTCAAGAAGTCGTTTTCCCGCAGGATCGGCCGGGCGGTTTCAGAGGTAACAATGTCGCGGAATCCCGTTCTCGCGACGGTCCAATCGTCGATCCAGACCGTGACCGGGCCGTAACCGAGAAGCCGCGGCTCCAAACTTTCGACACCCTCGGGAACGAGAAACGCCGTCTTGAGCAGACGCCATGGCGTCTCGCCGTTGACGTCCTTGCTTCCGTAACTCCATTGGACGACGTCTTCGTCGTTTTGTCGGGTGACGCCGGACACCGAAACGCTTCCCGTCCCTTCGAGCTTGACCCATACGGAAATCTCGAGCATGTCCCCCGGCTTGACGGGAATCCGCTTTCCGTCGCTCAGAGCCCAGTCCCGTGCGCCGGTGTGGACGATCTTGAGCGTCTCACGGCCGCTTCGCTTTTCGGTCGCGTCCTTCGATTCGGAGGCGGAGTCGGCGTCACGGGTCCAAACCCGACCGTCGGTCATCGTCCATTGTTCGGCGGGGATCTCGGTAGTGACGGAAAACGATAAAACGACGAGTAAAAACGGTGTCAAGCGGTTCATGGCAAATCGAGTCAAACGGCCAAGGCCTGGTCGATATCCGCAATGATGTCTTCGACGTCTTCCAGGCCGATCGACATCCGGATATAGTCGGGGGTAACGCCGGCGCCGACGAGTTCTTCGTCGCTGAGCTGGCTGTGGGTGGTCGTCGCGGGATGGATCACGAGCGTTCTGGCGTCACAGATATTCGCCAAGTGGATCGCCAGTTTGACCGATTCGATGAACTTCTGCCCGGCGACGCGACCGTTGCCTTTGATTCCGAAACCGAGAATCGCGCCGGCTCCTTTGGACAAGTACTTTTTCGCCAAAGCGTGATTCGGATGCGATTCCAGCCCGGGATAGTTGACCCAGGCGACTTTCGGATGTTTTTACAGCCAAAGCGCAACGGCGAGCGCGTTTTCACTGTGCCGCGGCGCGCGCAAGTGCAGTGTTTCGAGCCCCTGTAAAAGCTGGAACGAATTCATCGGGCTGAGGCACCCGCCCAGATCGCGGAGCCAATTCGTTCGGCAGGTCACGGCGAAACACGCCTTGCCGAACCGTTCGTAAAAATTGACGCCACGGTACTGCGGATCCGGCTCGGTAAACTGCGGCCATCGCTGCGGTTCCTTACCCCAGTCAAAATTCCCACTGTCGACGAGAACGCCCCCCATGCAGGTTCCGTGTCCGCCGATCATTTTCGTTGCGCTGTAAGCGGCAATGTCGACGCCGTAATCAAACGGCTTGAACAAAACCTGCGACAAAACCGTATTGTCCGCGATGACCGGCAAGCCGTGCTTGTGGGCGACTTCGGCAATGCGGGGGTAATCGAGAACCTCGTTTTTCGGGTTCGCGAGAACTTCGTAGAACACGGCCCGGGTGTTGGGCCGAACCGCTTTGGCGATATTCTCCGGGTCCGCCATGTCGACTTGCGTCACTTCGATCCCGAACTTTTTCAACGTGTTATGAAACAGCGAAAACGTACCGCCGTAGACCCCTTTCGAGGCGACGATGTGTTCTCCACACTTGGCGAGATTGAAAATCGCAACGGCAATCGCATGTTGTCCGCTGGAAAACGCGACCGCCCCGACCCCGCCGTCCAGCGCCGCCATACGATCCTCGAAGACCGACGTGGTCGGATTGCTCAGCCGGGTATAAATATGCCCGGCCGTTTCCAACGTGAAAAGCGTACGAGCGTACTCGACGTCTTTGTACGCGAAGGCGGTCGTCAAATGGATGGGAACCGCGCACGACCCGGTCGCCGGATCGGGCGTCTGCCCCGCATGAATCGCTAAAGTATTCGGTTTCATGGACGTTGTTCGTTTTGGTGAAAATCAACCGCCGCATTTGCAGCCGCAGCCGCAAGCGCTTTTCAAACCGGCTCGAACGCTTTCGAGTTGTCCGGCGCTGCCGAGGACCGAATTCTTGTGAATTATGTACTCGGCGTAAGCAGCCATGAATTTCTTCCCCGGCGGACGCAGATCGAAGTTCGTCGGATCGTCGCGGAACTCTTCGCGGTGAATCGCACACCAGACGAGTCG
>JAVBTU010000418.1:0-6115 GCA_031556015.1 Thermoguttaceae bacterium | reverse complement strand
TCGGAGTCGTTTTCGACGGATCGTAGGTCCAATCGTTGACCTTCATGGCTTCTCCGATGTCGGCGTAGACGTCTTTGAGTGGTCTGACCTTCACTTCTTCCTCGACGACGACTTTGATTTTCTCGTCGACCGGCCTTGCGTCTTTTCGCTGCGGTTCGGTCATCGCCTTGATCGAGTTATTCCGCACGTCTTCACGGAGTTTCACGTCCGTCGAGTAGTTTTTCACGGCATCTCTATAACACCACGACCAACGATCACGAATATCCGTGGAAAGAGGTATTACGATCTCCATGATTTTTTCCCGAAACGTTTCTTCCGGTTCCGGAGATGGTTCCGGTTCGGGCATCGGTTTGTGTTCCGGTTCCGGTATCACAGTGTCGGGCGGAACGACCGGTACGGTTTTGTCGGGAACCGGATTTGGCGTCGGAATAGGCGTTATGCTGGCGATATAACTCCCAGCAGCGACTAGTAATATCACCGTCCACGTCATGATCGTCATGCAAATGACTTTCACGTTGGTTTCGTTCCAGTGCGACGGCTCGATATCGTTTTTTTCCAGGACGCCGACCCGCGATTCCAGATCGGTCTGTCGCGATTCCAGAGCCGTAACCTTGCGTAGAATCTGTCGACTATTCATCGTTTTTGATGGCTTTGAAAATCTGGACGGCGAGTTTGACGAACTGGACGAACGTCACCAGATCGAGGAATCCGGCCCCGACGTAGCCGCTGCTATCGGCGGTATCACAAGCGTAGGCGATGCTCGCGTAGTCGCGGCACAGTTCGGTCGTCACGGCGTCCGTATTGAGCCCTGGCAGATTCTGGAGAATCTTCCAGAAGGCGGTCCAAGTCAGATCGCTGTCGATGCCGAACTTAAGAATCGCGGCGATTTGGTCGTCGATCCTCGTCGGCGTGTACCGAGCGACGGCCGCGAGCCCGTCGGCGAAATACCGGAACAATTCCCGAGTCGACTCGGAGTCGGAAAAATCGGTCAAGGCTTTGAGCCGTTGAAACGTCGGCGACTGCGCGGCGTCGGCTGCGTAAGCGGTCAGGTTGAATTTTTGTTTGAGCATGGTGCGATATGCGGGTTAGATGGAAAGGACGAAAGGAAGGCCGAAGCCTCCCGGAAAACGGCGTTACGCGAATTACGTCGCTTTCAGAAATGACGCAAACACAACATAAACCGTCGTGTCGGATGCGGTCGCGGCCCGTTCGGCATACCCGATAAATTGGCCGGTTGCGTCAACTTCCTGGGTCGTAAGGTTCAGATTGACCGGTCCCATTTGAGCAACGGCCACTCCGGCCTTTTTATTGAAAGACCAAATTCCGGCGGTTGCGATGCCGATTTGCATTCCCTTGTCGATCATCTCTTGAGTCACGTCCTCAAGGGAAATAAAGGGCTTTCCGTTGATAACAAATACGCGTCCAGCCGGACCGAACATGTCCGCTGTTGCGACGACGTTCAATTGGTCCTGATCTCCACGTCGATGAATTCCCATGATGTTTTCTCCAGATAATGATGAATGATTAATTAGAACAATCGATCAAAGGGGGAGTCCGTTCCCCTTTGACATCTTGGTTACGCTCCCGGCGAGTAGACGCCCATGCGTCCGTCTTCCAAATTGACGCCGTAATCGTGATAAATTCTCCACGACACTCCGAGTACGTCGAACGCGGCATTTTCCTGTTCGATGATCGGTGTTTCACGCCCTCCGAGGAACGAAAGGTTGATGACCGACCCACGGCTCGGAGCGGCAAGCATGTACCACGCCTTGTCGTTCCCGCCTTGGGCGGTCGACAAATACGGCGATGCCATGACCGTAAACATGTTCGCCCACGGGTTCATGGCGGGTACGCGGTCGGCGGGGGCCTGGTTGAAGACCGGCGAAGAAGTCAGCAGTGTTGCTTCCGTCCAGAGGGCCGGGGAGACCAGTAGGTATTCCGGCTTAACACTGATCGGAAGTCCGCTTGGGCCGGTCATTTCCATGAACAACTTCGCGGCTTCGGCAAGCCCCTCGTGATCAAACTTTTTGTTGGTCGTCACAAGATTCTTGAACTTTGCCGTGAACAGCTTGGATTGTCCTTTGATCAGCGCTTCAAACCCTTCGCTTTCGATGGTCTGGGCGGCGGCGTTACCGAATTCCGCCGGGATTTTCGCAAGCGCTCCGAGATCGTCGTTGATGATCATTTTTCGAGTAATCGTGATCAAGTCCCCGATGGTGTCGATACCGCGTTCGTAGGATTCTTCCCCGAGCGTGGTACCTTCGATTTTGCCCGTCGAGGGAACCTTTTTCATTTTTCCGCCTTCGAGGTAGATGCGGTAAGAGAACGCGGGCTTGAAATCGTTACTCGATCCACGCGAGGCAATCTGACGCAACACGGAAGGGACGCTGTCATAGGCTTCCAGTAACGTCTTGTTGATGACGTTGGAAAGGATGCCAGGCAACGAGACCGTGCTGAACGAATTCCCGGACGCCATGAGCTTATGGTTGGCCATAAGCGATTGACGGGCGGCGGTGTAAGCCTGCCACATTCCTTCGCCTCGCAACCCTTCCATGCTCGGCACGTGAACTCCGGCCACGTCCGAAGCGGAACGAACACATTCGGCTACGATCCGGTTCATTCCGAATCCGCGATTAGAAGCGGCAACCGCTTCGTTCATCACTTTTTCGCTGAAGTGCTTCCCCGCGGTCTCCGGTCGCCAGCCAAGCCCCATGAGCGCGGAAGCGGCAATCACTTGAGCACGGTCGGGACCGCCGCTGTTTCCTTGGCGAATGGAAGGAGGTGTCATTCTACGGTTCCTTTCTTTGTCGGCTTTCAGGATTGCCAGCTCGGTTTTGTCGCGAGACCACCCTTCCCGGATCGCGGCAGCTTCGATTTTCGGGTAGCCCTTGGCAACCTTGCGGATCGCAGCAATGCGTTCGGTTTCGCGAGCTTCGCGTTCTCGGTGAGGATTTCGGGACGACTTCGCTTTTCGGGCGGTCGGCTTGTCCTCTTCATCGGAGTCCTCGATTGTTTCCTCTTCGGACTCATCCTCTTCGGGATTGTCCTCTTCGGATTCATCGCTTTCGGACGGGTCTTTTTCTTCGTCCTCTTCCGATGGGGTGTTTTCGTCTTGCTCATCCTCCTCGGTCGGATCTTCTTCCTCCGACGCGGAAATGCCCGCCTTTCGGCGACGATTTCGGATTCTCTTGCTTTTGGTATCGACTCCTTCGGGAGCTTTAAATTTTGTAATGGTCATGTCGTTAAACCTCTTGGCTAAAATCTCTGCCGAAGTTTGATCGTCGGCTCCAAAAGTTACAAAACTCGTTTCGTACAGAACGCCGTTCCGATAAACGAGAAGTGGCCCCTCCCACTTTTTTCCATTCACTACGATACTTTCCCCTTCGGGAATTTTTTCTTCGCTGCCCCGATCACAGGCGATTGACGCCTGCCAGGGGAATCCGTTTTTCCCGGATTCGGCGACATGCTCCGGGATCTCGCCTTTGCATTCCGAATCCATTGGCCATTGAATCTGTCGTCGGAAAGCAGCAATTTTTCTCACCGACGATCATTTGCATGATCCGACCAATTGTTCCTTTACCGCTTCGCTTGGGGCCGATGATGAAAAGCATCTTTTGGAACTTGGTGATCGGCGTTAGGAGCAGTCCAATGAATTCCATGAGGGCGTGGACGGATTGCACATCCCCGCCGAATATTTCGTTGAGGAACTTCCCCCAGTGTGTTACATCGCGATTGGACAGGTCGACATCAAATTCAAGGGCGCTGTTGTTGAACCAAAACGGCGACGTCGGGATTTTCTGCATCGTCGGCAAGTAAAAATTCTTCGTTTTTCCGAAAATAATCTGTGAGGGATGCTCGACCGGACAAGGTTCCGGACCCAACCACAAAGGCAGGCTGTAATCCGCTGGAATCGCGGAGATCGTTTCAATGGCAGCGATCGCGGATCGGCACGACGTGTCGTTGGCCGGGAACGGGTTTTGGATGATTTCATTGCCGTACTGCTTGACGGTAATGGAACTGCCCAGCCATTCAAAAACCTGTTTTTTGAAAATGGCGTTATCCACAGGCCGGTAGCAGTTTCCTTCCCGGGCGTAAAACACACCGGATCGATTGAACAAGACGCGGTTTCCTTCGATAGTGTAAAACGTCCGGATGAACGCCTCGGCAGTCGGTTGGGTGCGGTCCGTGCTCAAAACTTGCTGGTTGGTTTCGGGATCAATCTCGCCGGGCTGTGGTAGATCGCTTCGCTTTTCCTTGCTTTTCTCCAACGGAATTCCGGAGATTGTGGGAGCGTTCCGGAAGAGTTCCAAGAGTTGCTCATACGTCCCGCCGTCGTTGAAAAAGTCGCGGAGATCCCTGCCCTTGTTTTTCGTCTTTTCCAGTGGTAAAGAGACGAGCCGGACCTCGGACGCGGCGTTGGCCAGCGCTCCCGCCCATTTTTGAGCCCCTTTGGATCCGGCGTCGTCGCAGTCTGCAATAACGCCGACGACCTTTCCTGCGACCTTTTCGACTTGCCACTGTTTTGGATTCTCCGATGCGCCTCCGGAGTTCGTAATAACAACATGTTTACCGCGGTGTTCTTCCGGGATCACAGACTCGAGCGCGAGCAGATCGGTCGGGCCTTCAACCTTCCAAACGATTTCAGCGTTGGTAATATTTTTGAGTCCGAAGAGCCCCATGTACCCGGACTCCGAGCCGGACACCGTTTTCATTTTTGCAGTCTGATCCGCTTTCGGCCCGGTCTGCATATCGAGTCCAAGCCGATCCCAAACAACCATGCCGATCGGCTCTGAAGTATCCAGGTGAACACCATAGACCGGAAGACCGATTCGGATGTTGTTTTTCTCCTTGACTAAGCATCCGCCGGCTCGCAAAAACGCCTCCTTTGTGATGGGCGGTTTTTTTGCGAGCCACGTCACGGCAAAGGATTCGTTCCATGGATCAATAGTATACTTTTCTGAATGATGGTTTTTTTTCGGAAGAGCGACGCCAGTTTTTTCCGAGTAGTATTTGAGAGCGTCAAAGTAGTTCGTGAATTGACCGGCTTTAATCGCAAAATCAAAAATACTAATGTGCTCACCGGTGGTGAAGTCGTGATACTTGCCGCGTGATTCGCCGTTCGAAACATTGATACCACCCGACGGTGTACGGTCCTCTTTTCCGAAAACACGACACGGAATCCAATCATCAGACGCGGACCCGGCAATTTCGAGACCAAGTGCGCGGAATTCGTCCTCAATGGACATTCGTTGCAAGATATCCTGTCTCGCCTGCGTCCATTTGTCCGAATTTCCCTTGGTGGTCTTGCTCATTGCTTCCGTTCACGATTGCCGTGTTATACCAGTCGAGTAAAAATTGAAATGTTTCCTTTTCGGCGGTGCGTCGATCCTTGGCCGCTTTCCATCGTGTTCCAGGGTATTTTTGAGACCACGCGAACATGGTGCCTAAAATGGAATTTGGGGAAACCGAAGACGCCCAAAGAGGATCGTCTTTATCCGGCCAAGCGATCAGTCGCCAATCGGCTTCGATAATGATGATGGAACGCTCAAACGATGTCATACGTTGCAACTCTCGCTCAAACCGATCTCGGCTTCTGGAAAGTGTTCCGTACAGGTCGGCGAGCGACTTGCGTTCGACCGTTACGCGGCTCTCATATCCTTCGATAGAGTAGTCGCCGGTGTCAAGCGATTTTACTTTTGTCCACGTGAAAACCTTCCGGCGACCGACTTTCATTTCATCGAAGCGGTACGGCAATTGCTCCGCATTATCAACGATGATAGTAAATGGTGAGAAATTCATTTAATCGTAAAAGGTTTCCAGAAATTTATCGTAACACGGCAAACAAATTAAGCGACTTTCTTTGAGGTACGGCATCTCTCGAATTTTGACTTCATCCGTTCCGCCGCAATCCTCGCACATTGATTTCGCTTCCGAATCTTGCTGTGGTCCGATCATCTTCGCGAATTCCGCATTAAGATACGACCATTTCAAGTCAGCCAGGCGTTCGACAAGGAGTGTCTTTCGATCTCTCATGGTCGATTTACGAATCATGTCGAACGCCGTTGTTTCGTTGCCGAGCAGGTAGCATCGTCGCCGGGCTCTTGAAATTGCCGTA
>JAVBTU010000083.1:0-5486 GCA_031556015.1 Thermoguttaceae bacterium | reverse complement strand
TCCCACGACCGCCGCGCCAATCTTTCGACGAAGGCCCGTCGACCGTTTTCTGCGTCGCCGTCGCGGCGTGGATCGTGGTCATTAAACCCTTGACGATCCCGAACTTGTTGTGCAAGACCTTGGCAATCGGGGCAAGGCAGTTCGTCGTGCAGGACGCGTTGGAAATAATGTCCTGGCCGGCGTACGTTTTGCAGTTCACGCCGTAGACGAACATCGGGGTGTCGTCTTTGGACGGAGCGGACATAATGACTTTTTTCGCACCGGCTTTAATGTGGGCGTCGGCGCCGGGCTTTCCGCCTTGTTCGTCTTTGGTGAGGAAAAGGCCGGTCGATTCGACCACGATTTGAGCGGAGACGTCGCCCCATTTCAAATCGGCGGGATTTTTCTCGGCAGTCAAGCGAATCTTTTTGCCGTTGACGATCATGTTACTGCCGTCCAGAGAGACTTCGCCTTTGAAACGACCGTGAACCGAATCGTACTTCAACATATAAGCGAGATAGCCGGGGTCCAGCAGGTCGTTGATGCCGACGATTTCAATATCGTTTGCAAAATCCGCGACCGCGGCGCGAAAAACCATACGACCGATGCGACCGAAACCATTGATTCCAACTTTAATTGCCATGGAAGAACTCCTTATTGTCTAGCGAATGAGTTTTTTGACGAAAACACTTCCGAGCGGCTTGAGTCGCAACAAGCGTAACTGTCCCGACTTAAAAAGAGAAACGCCCGGAATTCTATACGAAAATCCCCCTTTCGGGAAGTGGGGGACGACATGCAAGCCGTCGTCGAGTGGAGGCCACTAACAAGTTTTTTCTTCTGTGATGGTTTGTTGGTGGTGAAAGCCTGGAATCACCCCGCGCTGACGCTTGGGGCTGGTATTGAATACGGAATATGAGGCACTGTTTATTAGTTCCCCCACTCCCCCGGCTGCGACAAAAACGTGTGCATGTCTTTCGCGGCGGTTCGTCCGGCGCCCATGGCGAGGATGACCGTCGCGCTGCCGGTCACGATGTCGCCGCCGGACCAAACATACGTTTTGCTCGTGCGGCCCCGTTCGGTCGCCTCAATGTAACCGCGTGAATTCAGTTTCAAATTCGTCGTGTTTTTCGTCAAAACCGGGTTCGCCAACGCCCCCGCCGCGACGATCACGCAGTCGGTCTCCAGGGTGAATTCCGATCCCGGCTTTTCGATCGGGCGCCGCCGTCCCGAAGCGTCCGGTTCGCCGAGTTCCATCTGAACGCATATCATTCCGCGAACGCTCCCCCGCTCGTCGCCGAGGTATTCTTTCGGATTCGTGAGGAAAAGGAATTCGATTCCTTCTTCTTCGGCGTGATGCACTTCTTCGGCCCGGGCCGGGAGTTCCGCGCTGCCGCGACGATAGACGATCTTGACCGTTTCGGCGCCGAGCCGCATCGCCGTGCGTGCGGAATCCATCGCGACGTTTCCGCCGCCGATCACACACACATGCCGTCCCCGAACGATCGGCGTATCGCAGTCGGGAAATTTATACGCCTTCATCAGGTTGCTGCGAGTCAGATATTCGTTCGCCGAATAGATGCCGTTGAAATCTTCGCCGGGAATCCCGAGGAACATCGGCAATCCCGCCCCGACGCCGATGAACACCGCGTCGAAACCTTCCCGACCGAGCAGTTCGTCGATCGTGTACGTTTTGCCGATCACCTGGTTGAGCTCGATTTTAACGCCAAGTTTTTTCACGTATTCGATTTCCTTTTCGACGATTTCCTTCGGGAGCCGGAATTCGGGAATTCCGTACATGAGTACTCCGCCCGGCTTGTGAAACGCTTCGTAAATCGTGACGTCGTATCCGAGCAGGATCATGTCCCCGGCGACGGTCAACCCGGCGGGTCCGGCTCCGATCACGGCGATTTTTTTCCCGTTTTTCGGCGGAAGCGGCGGCATTTGGACAAGATTGTTCGTCCGCTCGTAGTCGGCGACGAACCGTTCACAACGACCGATCGCGACCGGCTCGAACTTTTTGCCGAGAATACATTTCGATTCGCACTGCGATTCCTGCGGACAAACGCGACCGCACACGGCGGGAAGAGCGTTGGTTTCCTTGATTTTCCGGGCCGCCGCGGCGAAGTCCCCCTGGACGACCAGGTTCAAGAAACCGGGGATATCGACATTGACCGGGCATCCTGCGATACAGGACGGCTTTTTGCAGATTAAACAGCGTGACGCTTCCTTTTGAGCCAGCTCCGACGTATAGCCGAGGGGGACTTCGAGAAAGTTTCTCGCGCGGATCTTCGGATCTTGTTCCGGCATTGCGGTCCGTCCGACCTTCTGATGCACGACGGGGGGGGCGGGAGAATTGACTGTCGGTTCCATAGGTGATCTCTCTTCGGGTTAATAAAAATTCGAAAGTATTCTACCCGAGAGGCGAAAAAACACCAAGTGCCAACACGGTCGAGAGATGATTTTTTTTGCAGACCGAATACGAAGAGTGCGGACCTATTGTCCTGCCGTTTTCGCTTCATTATTCTGAAGTATGGACATGGCATTTTGGATCACCCATGCTTTGATTTCCTCTCTTTCTTCCTTGCTGAAATCGACTGTTTCGGTTTTCTTTCCCGTAAAGCCTCGAAGCATCCGATAGCTCATCACATTCCCCATGACGCCAACAGCCTGCATCTGGGCACGATGGGAATCGTCATTGCCCGTTACCGCCTGGATCATTCGGACGAACAATTCCATGTTTCTCTTGAAATGTTTTTCGTAAAGCGATTCGAACAACGGCGACGGGTACAACCATTCGTAAAACACAACTCGCATATACCAACTCTTTTCATCGGCTTCGTAAAATCCGTCGACCATTTCGCCGAGCAGTTTTTGAAACTCGATTTTCGCCTCTTTGCGACCGATTTTTCGGGAAGCGTCCAGGAATTGGCGATAGCGATCCAGCTCTTCCGCACGGTAAGGGGCGATTCTGTCGAAGACGGCTTCATACAAATTTTCTTTGGTTTTGAAATGGTACATGACCGCCGAAACAGGCAATTCGGCTTCGTTGGCAATCATCCGCACCGTCGCCACGGAAAAGGGGTACTGTGAGAAGACACGGGTCGCGGCCCAAATGATTCGCTCCTCTTTGACGAGCAATTTTGGATTGATCGGCAGCATTAAATCGGCCATTTTTTTCTCCTTTTGAATCGTCGTAATATGTTACGTGTCAATATGTTATAGATTCTCCATCAACGGCGATCCGGAAAATCCTTAAAAAAACCCATGAAAAACATTGATTTTAATGGATAGCGCGAATAGAATTGAAACATACGTTCCATTTACGGCGATATTATATAATTACTATCTATGTGATCATTTTACTTCCTTATTATAAGGTATTCGTTCAGGCATTTCAACAACGGAAACATTTTCATTTCTCAATATTCCGGTACGTGCCGGGAAAGGAGGGCGCAATGTCCGTTATCGACAATCAGGGGCTTGAGAGCGGCGAGGATGAGCGGCCGATTCGTTTACCGCGTTACTACGGTGTCATCGTCCTGTTTTGGACCGTTTTGATCGGAACGATTCTGGTCATTTTCAATTGGTTTATCGTTGAATCGTATTCTTCGATTCTCTACGGGAAAGTCCGTTCGGCGGATCATCGCATCCATCGTTTTTTGGACTGGTACAATAACAACAGCGATCTTTACATTCCGTTGTCAACTGCGGGGGATCACAATCACAATATCCCCGGCTTTGACCGCCGCGCGACCACGTCGGACGGAAAAGAACTGGTGGCGAGCAATCCCGCTTGGTTGATCCAGCGTGTCGGGCGTTCGGACAGCCCGTATCTTTCGCAAGTTAAGACGGAAATGACTTCCCTGAAACTGATCGACGAAAGCAACGCTCCCGATGAATGGGAGGAAAAAATCCTAAAGCAGTGGGATTCGCTTCCTCCGGAATATATTCGTGACGCCGAACATACGGAACTTGTCCGCCTGCCCAACGGCAGAGCTTGTATGCGTCTGGCAAGACCGCTGTTCATGGAAGAATCCTGCGTGCAGTGTCACGAACATCAAGGTTATGAAATCGGCGACTTTCGCGGTATTGTCTCGACGCAAATGCCGGCGCATCGCGTTTTGGCAGTGCGGAACGATTTCCTGTTCTGGATCAACTTATGTGGCGTCGCGGTCTGGTGCTTCGGCATGGTCGGCTTGACCTACATGCGGAAAAGAATCAATGAAACTCACCAAATCCTGGCCGACAATCATGATCGTTTGGAACAAGTCGTCGAGTTGCGGACACGGGAACTGCAAGACTCCGTGGAAGTCGCCCGATTGGCGAAAATGGAAGCGGATAACGCGAGCGTCGCCAAGACGAAGTACCTGGCTCACATGAGTCACGAAATTCGAACTCCACTCAATGGCGTCATAGGGCTCTCGCGGCTCCTGGCCGACACCACGCTGACGCCCAAGCAATCGCATTACCTGAACATGATCAATTTGTCCGGCAAATCCCTTTTGTCGCTGATCAACGACATCCTCGATTTCTCGAAGATCGAGGCGGGAAAATTCGAGTTGGATTGTGCGAAATTCGATCTTCACAGGAAACTGCAAAGCGTTTTCCATATTCTCTCCACGCAGGGTGCCACGCGAAAACTGGAGTTGTGTACCGATATCGATCCCGCGATTCCGCAATACGTTTACGGCGACGCGGACCGGCTGCTCCAAATTTTCATCAATTTTGCCGGAAACTCGCTCAAGTTCACGGAGCAGGGCGGAGTCCGTATTTCGGCGGTACTGGAAAAGAAAGAGGAAAAACATGTCTATGTCCACTTTACCGTTCAAGACACGGGAATCGGTGTTCCTCCCGAAAAATTAGCGCGTTTATTCGACCCGTATACGCAAGCCGACGCCTCGACGGCGAATCATTACGGCGGGACCGGGCTCGGTCTTCCGATTGCCGAAAGCCTGGTTCGGATGATGGGAGGCGAAGTCAAGGTCGAAAGCCAAGTCGACGTCGGGACCCGTTTTTCGTTTACGATTATGTTCGGTCATGTCAAGGAGCAGAATCGGAATCCTCCCGAATCGATGTTTTCCCTGGAGGGAATCCGTGTGTTGGTCGTCGACGACAATCCCTTGTTGTGCGATTCGCTCACGGCACAACTTCGCGGTTGGAAAATACGTCCGGAAATTCTCCGTGATCCGCAACATGTCGTCGAATATTTGAAAAAAGCGAAGCGCCAAGATATTGCCGTGCGGCTGCTGATCGTCGACGAAGAGTTTTCCGGAACGACCGGAGAGAATTTGCTGAAACAAATCGAACAGAATGCCGAATTGGCTCACCCTCCGGCGATTTTGTTTTTACCTGTGTCGAAAATCGAGGACGATCCTTCTCGTGAAAAATCCCGATGGAATACGGTCGTGAAGCCGGTTTCCGTTTCGGCGCTTTACGATGCGATCATCAGTACGCTTTTCGGTGATCAAGCGACGGATTACCTGGAGAAAAGGCAGGAAGCGAAACAA
>JAVBTU010000043.1:0-4144 GCA_031556015.1 Thermoguttaceae bacterium | reverse complement strand
ATCGTCGGGCAAACGGAAGCCGAAGGGCCGAAAAAAATCGACGTCAATACGTTCCTGATTCTCAAGGACCGCGAATTCGAAAATTTCGTTCTTAAATTCGAATATCGCCTGACCAAGGGGGGGAACTCCGGAGTTCAATATCGCTCCTGGATTATGAAAGGGGATATTCCGTATCGCGTCGCCGGATACCAGGCGGATTTCGATGGGGATAACAACTTCACCGGGATTCTCTACGGGGAAGGGTTTCGTGATATTCTCGCCCATCGCGGCCAGATCGCGGAGGTCGGCGACGATCACCGCTCGAAAATGCTCCTGCAGTACGCGACCAACGAAGAACTCAAGGAGAAGATCAAAGTCGAAGACTGGAACGACTACGAAGTGACGGCGGACGGCTTTGCGTTCATGAACAAGATCAACGGACACCTGATGAGCGTCTGCATCGACAACGACGTGAAAGAACGTCGCAAAAGCGGCATCATTGCGATCCAAGCCCACGTCGGCCCGCCGATGAAAGTCGAAGTCCGGAATATTCGGATCAAAGAACTTAAAAAGTAAAGCTCTTTCTTTTAAAACTTCCACACGTTTCCATCGTCCTATCATCGGCGGTGTATGTATGCGCGGTTCCGATCTCCCACCCTCCGTTTCAAACGCTTCCTTGCCCGAGGATGCGCCGGAAGTCGGAGCCGCGTCGTTGGAGAATCTGTTTCAGCAGCATCAGAACGAACTGTTGGGAACGGTATATTACATCGTCGGCAACCTTCAGGATGCTCAAGACGCTTTGCAGGAAGCGTTTTTACGATGTTGGAAGAATTTGGACCAGGTCCCGGACGTCAAGAACCTCAAAGCGTGGGTTTTTCGGATCACGTTGAACGTCGGCCGGGACATTCGTAAAACGGCTTGGAACCGGAAAAGAAAAGAGATGCCCGACGAGCCCGGACTGCTTGCCGTCGAACATCAAACGCCGGACCGGCTCGCCTCGGAAAACGAGCAACTGCTCCTCCTCGAACGGCGTATCGCGGAGTTGGACGAGCCGGATCGGGAGGTTTTCCTGCTTCGTCAAAACGGCGATTTCACCTACCGCCAAATCGCCGAACTGCTCGACATCCCGGAAGGAACCGCCAAAACCCGAATGAGACGAGCCCTCGAGAAACTGCGTGAGAAATGAGAAATGAAAAATGAGAAATGAAAAATGAGAAATGAAAAATGAGAATATTTGACAGATAAGCCCCTTCCCCCCTTTTCCCCTTCCACCCTTCCACCCTTTTATGCCACAACTAACGGACCAACTTTGGGAGCTGCATTATGATCTGCTTTCGGAAACGGAAGCGGAGCGGCTGAGGGTCCGTATCGATCAGGAACCGGCGGTTGCGAAAGCGTACGACGAAGTCAAGCGAAACGCGTTGCGGATCGCTCAGGCGGCCAGGAAAACACCGACTCGAACTCTTTCGTTCGTCGGCGGTTCGGAAGGGATTCCCGCCCGAAATTCAGGAAACGAAAACCGGAATCATGCTGATTCCGACGGCGAAAAGAAGACGGTCAGCCCCCCTCCGGAACTCCCGGAAGAGATTACCGGTAGTTTTCCGGTCGCTTTGGATTCGATTCCAGGTTCCTCCGTTCGTCTTAAATCGCCGCCTCATGCGGAGAAACCGGACTTCGTGCGAAAAACGGTCGTCGCATCCGGTCCCACTCCGCGAACGCCTTGGAGCCCGTTTTCCAATCGCTTTTCCTCGAAATACCTTCGCTCCAGTCGCGTCTTGACGACCTGTTCGATTCTGTTTCTGCTTCTGACGTTTCTCGGCTTTCTCCGGATCCGGCAAACGCAGTCCCTGATCGCGGAGAAATTGCTCCAGATTCGCGTTGCCGCTCCAAGCGTGCTTGCCCGGGCAACCCAAAATACGATTTCCGTCGACGTTTCCGATCTGGCGGGCAACCCGAAGCAGCTTCCGGTTCGCGTCCGCTTGCTCAGCGAAATCGGCGAGAAGATCGCGACTTATCAGGAAAAAACCGATTCTTTCGGTGATCTGCGATTGTCCGTGGAGAATCCGCCGAATCCGTCCGAAAACGTTTACCTGGAAATCACGGCGGGCGAGCCGGGCTCGGCCCGAACCGTACGGCGATTGATTCCGGTCGTCGATGCTCCGTCCACGCCGAAAATCGCGCCGGCGGAACTCCCGGCACTCTCGGCGGATCACTCCCCGCTCCCCTATGCCGCAACCCCCAAAGAAGAATTGGCGGAAGAAGAGAAAGATCATCCCTCCGTCCAGGCACGTCGCGCTGCTTCGCCGCCGCATTATTCCAACAGCCAAAACACGATGTCCCCGGCCATGCGCGGCCAAAAAGACGGTTCGACAGCGGGAAAGAGAAAAATGTTCGGCGGTGGAATGGGCGGAATGGGAATGGGCGGTAGTGTTGAAGAGAGTTCCAGCGGCGGCGGGGTCGGCGGGGTGGGCGACGGCGGCACGTTTCGTCAGAAGAATGCAAATGAAGTCCCTGCGTATACGGAAATGCCGAAACAACCGCAATCGGCCGCCTTTCCGGCGAAGAAAATGGAATCGGCGCCGTCTACTCTACCTCCGATCGATTCGGATCAACTCGGGGCGGTGTCCGAATTGGCGGCACTCCCGAGGCAGGATACGACCGCCGACGCCAAGCCGGAAGAGCCGGGCTCGACGGCGGTGACGTTGACTCCAGACCGGCTTGAGTTCGACGCAACGCAACCGATACGGTTCCAGGTTCGTTCCCACCAGTCGGAGCAGCCGTTGATCGCTTCGGTTTCCCGGTCAGGAATTCCGCTCGCACAAATCGCAATCAAGACCTCGCAAACGCCGGACGCGCCGAAATCCTTTGAAGTTCCGGAAAACGACTCGCTGGTCGGTTTATTACAAATTTCCCTTTTCGATCCGACGACGGATCCGCCGAAAGAGGCCGCGAGTTGTTCCGTATTCCGTCTTGGAAATCATTCGCTGAAAATCACGGGCGCCGACTCCGTCGATTCCCCGACGGAGGTTCCTTCGGTCGTGAAAATCACGGACGAAACCGGAAAGCCGGTTGCCGCGAGCGTACGGGTTTCCTGGGGAAAAGGCGCGATTCTGTCGTCGGAAACGATTCCTGCGCCGACCCTGATCGAAAACACAAATCAGATTCGCGACGAGTTGGAAGAAAATCTCGTTAGGCGTAAGCCGGTGTTCACCGAAATGCTCGATTTCTTCACGATCGTCGCAACCGTCGGCGGGATCGCCGTTTCGCTCATTGCCGTACTCCTTTTCCTGTTACGTATGGTTTCCGGATATGTGCCGTTGACCGTCGCGACGATCACAGGAATCGTTTGCGTTCTCCTCGGCGTTTCGCTGATGCATGACCTGCGGGTCACACGACTCGGCGATTACCTGGAAAAGCCCGCCGTACAAGCGAACACCCTCGCGACGACGATGGAAAGGGCCCGAACGGAATCCCGCGAACCCATCGAACAATGGACGAGCGAATCGGACTCCCAGGGGATTTGCCGTCTTCAATTACCGGAGCGAATCGAAGGGCCGTCGACCGTTCAAATCGAAGCGTTCGGCCCCGAAAACCGAACCGGTTTCGCAAGGTGGGAGTTGAAATAAAGCTCCCGCCGTTTCGCCGAATGACCGAAGGTGTACGCTTACAATGAAATGATGCGATGCAAAAAATCTCTCTCGAAGAACTCCAAAAACAGTTCGACGCCGATGTCGAACGGTTTTCCAACGAACAGACCGGACAAACAACCGCCGTCGATTCGCCGCTGGTACTGTCGATGATCGAGGAAACCATCACACGACTTCATCCGAAAGCGGTACGGATGTGCGACATCGGTTGCGGGGGCGGAAATTTTTCGCTCCGGATCGCCCGGAAACTTCCGCAACTGAAATTGACGCTCTTGGATTTGAGTCCGAAAATGCTCGACCGGGCCCGGCAGCGGCTTACGGCGGAACATTTTGACGTGGAGGAAACGATCCAGGGAGACATTGCGCAGGCGGTTTTGCCGGAAAACCGGTTCGACATGGTCGTCGCGGCGGCATCGCTGCACCATCTCCGTTCGCGCGAGGATTGGAAGTCGGTCTTCGGGCGGATTTACCGTTCGCTCGTTCCCGGCGGAACGTTCTGGTACTGGGACCTGATCCGG
>JAVBTU010000358.1:0-7777 GCA_031556015.1 Thermoguttaceae bacterium | reverse complement strand
CGAAGCGGGCTTTCCGATGGTCAACTTTGAAGCATACACGGCACTCGATCTGACACCGGCTCAAAAGGAGAAGCTGGACAAAATCCGAACCGAATCCGAAGCCGAACAACTGCGATTCATGGACGAACTCACAAAAATCATGCCGACGCCCGGCAAGCCGCCCAATCCGGAGGAAATGAAGGCGTTTCAAGAGAAAATGGCGAAATCGACCGAAGCCGGGAAAAAGCTCATCGCGAAAATCAAGTCGCGAATCCTCGTGATTCTTGATAAGAAACAAGAGGCGAAGTTGGAGCAGATATTGAAAAACGTGCCGCAGTACGTGAAGTCGAAGCAAGGCCCACCGCAACCGCCTGCCAAGCCGGTCGACGAGAAGAAATTCGAGACGTGGAAAGACGCTTGGAAGCCAGGCGACCCGATCCCGGAAGAGTTCAAGCAGGAAGAAAAGAGCCGCCGCAGGGCGTTCCCGTCAATGAGATAACTTTTCGTTCGGTGGCAGGGTGTCGGTCATAACGCCGCCCCTGCGCTGGATCGCCCCTGTCCACCGGGCATTTTCCATGAAGATCGAGTCTGCGAGCCGCTCGGTTGGTTGGTTTCAAGAGCTGCGCGACACATTCTGTTTCACTTGTATCGTTTTTAACGAATAGATGGGTTGTTGATATTCGATAAACTTTTCCGGATGCTCGACAAAGTCGAAATCCTAACCTATACTTTGATAAAAGTATCATTGATCGTGTTGAATATCTACCGTTCGGTTGGATTGGTTGAAACGGAACGGACCTGCTTTATCTATCGTGGCATCGCTTTTAAAATCATTTCGGTTGAGCGGATATCCTGACCGTGGTCGAAAGGGCACGGAGTCTCACGAACGAGCAAGTGAATTCCAATGATCCCGAAGTCGTGACGGCCAGAACCGAAGAAATCAAGCAATGCTTCGACGCGATGGAAAAAATGCTCGACGATATGCACAAGGAGGCAACGACGGATACGACAAGGAAGGAAATCGAGGGTTTGCAGGATGAATTTAGAGCATGGAAGGCGGAAAACGAGAAAACCCGTACCCTGAGAGCCGAGCAGGACAAAATCTTTGCCGATATGGGAACCAACGCCGTTGCGATGACTGAAAACGTGAAAAAAATCCAAGATAAATGTGTCGCAATCGCTGATCAGGCTGCGATTGATTTCGATGACACGTTATCCAAAGGTAACTGGGTACTATTCGGTGTCAGTATTTTTGCGGTTTTGTGTGGAGTCGGGCTTGCGTTTGCTCTTTCGGCTAATATCGCCGGCGCGACCTCGCGGATTACCAGACTGCTCGGTCGAGTCGTGAATGAAGGGGATATTACGGTCCAAGTTGACCCCGCATTACGAAATCGCGGCGATGAAGTCGGTGCCCTCTCGAAAACCGTGGACAAAATCATCGGCGATTACGTCGGGGTGAGCGGACTGGCGAAAAGTCTCGCCGACGGCGACTGGACAACCCGAATCAGAATCAAGTCGGACAAGGACGAGATGAACATCAACCTTGACGCCATGATCGAAAAGATCAATGAATCGCTCGTCAGCGTCGCGGATGTGGTCGGCAAGGTCGCTTCGGGCGCAAAAGAAATCGCCGCCGCGAGTGAAAGCCTCTCGCAGGGAGCGACGGAATCCGCCGCGAGTATCGAGGAAATTACGGCCTCGATGAGCGAAATGGGCGGTCGGACTCGGGACAATGCGAAGAACGCGTCCGATGCGAGTAAGTTCGCGAAGCAAGCGAGTGACGCCGGGTCCGCCGGGCAGGACATGATGCAGAAAATGATCACTTCCATGCAGGACATCACGAAGAACGCGCAGGAAGTACAGAAAGTCATCAAAGTGATCGACGACATCTCCTTCCAGACGAACTTGCTCGCCTTGAACGCCGCCGTCGAAGCCGCCCGTGCCGGAACGCATGGAAAAGGGTTTGCCGTCGTCGCCGAGGAAGTCCGCAATCTGGCGGCACGTTGTGCGAAAGCGGCCGGAGAAACGTCGCAGATGATTGAAGGGAACAACCGTCAAATCAACGCGGGAGCCGAAATCGCAACCGAAACCGCCGAGATGCTCAATTCGATCGTGGACTACTCCTCGAAAACGGCGGACCTGATCAACCAAATCGCCGTCGCGAGCAACGAACAGGCCCAAGGCATCGGCCAAGTATCGCAGGGGTTGCAGCAAATCGACGCGGTCACGCAGCAGAATACCGCCAGTGCCGAGGAGACCGCGAGTGTCTCGAACGAACTCAACGGGCAAGCGACCGACTTGAGGCGATTGATCGAATTTTTCAAACTGAAAGCGTAAGAGTATAAAAACACGCCCGGTCCTTTCGCGGATCGGGCGTGTAGAGGAGAGCTGAATTGCTGCGCCTCGTTTCGTAAGAAGCCCGTAAATTTTACGTTACTGTTTTACTCCAAGCAAAAAAAAGGTGCTGCCGATTACCATCGTTTTGATCGTTTCCAAGTCGTCCTGCGAGAGTGTGTCGATATTCAAAGAGCGTCTCAACAGTTCCCGCTGCAGGCGGAAGCCGATCGTTTGACCAAAAATCGAAACGGCTTGAAAATACGCCGTTTTTCTGTCCTGGTTACCGGTGATCGCCATAATCACCTTAATCCACGCTTCGTATTGTTTTTTGATTCTTTTCTCATAAAACAATCCATAATGATCCGAGGGGTAGACATACTCGTACAAAAAGATTCTTCCCTTCCATTTCAAAGCGGGTAAATCACGACAAAAACCTTCGACCTGAATGTCGATCATCTCGCGGAGAATCTCAATCGCTTCCGGACGTTGGAGTTTTTTCGTCGACTCCAATTGCTCGAAAATATGATCGAATCGCCGGATGAACATTCCGTAAATTCGGTCCAGAACGATTTGGTAAAGGTTTTCCTTGCTTTGGAAATGATACATCAGCAACGATTTCGTGACACCTGCTTCGTCGGCGATCATCTGGACCGACGCCGCTTCGACAGAACGCTCGGAAAACACCTTGATTGCCCCTTCGATGATCCGCTCTTTGGACTCCGAAGGTTCCGGTTCAGCCGGAATGGGTCGTTTGCTCATGGTTGCTCAATGAGGATGAAAATATCAGCCGCCGGGAATGCACAACGCATTATCCCCGTCGAGACGATTGGAAGTGCTGACTCAATCATAACGATTACAGTAATTTTCCGCTCCGGGAAGTCGATTGTCAAAGGTCGTTTTCCCAATTCCGATGTTTTCGCGATTTCAAGGGCCTTTCAAGTCATCTCTCCGAGACGGTGGGGAGGACTATTTTAACGATTGCCGCAAATGGGGTGTCTGGGTCGATTTTGAGTAGTACGTTGGAAAAAAAGTGATAAACAGAACAAAGTTTTTAAACCAACTTTTTGACAATTTGTTCTGTCAATACTATATTATTTTCATTGCTGACTGATCGTTCAGTATGTTGTCGCATTTACCAGTGAGATGACATCGGTGATCTGAAGTATTTTTACGAAAATTCTTTCCATTTTGCACTCCGGAGCCCCTACAGTATGTTAAACGCCATGAAAATCGGGATAAAATTAGCGCTGGGATTCGTTCTTGTCTTGGCACTGTTGCTTGTCATCGGCGGATTCGGTTATTACGCCATTACCAGCGCTAGGTCTTCGATGAAGGAACTGGCGGAGATCGACGCTTTGGTGACGAAAGGGGTGTGGATCAACAATTATGTTTCCCAGTCGCAGCTTGCCGCCGCCAACGGTTCGTTGACCCGCGATCTTCAACATGAAAAAGAAACGCTTCACAACATCGGTGAAATCAAGAATCTATTCGGCGAAATGAAGGATCTTATGAAAGAGCAGAATCGTGGCCTGCTGGAGCAGATGATCGGCGTGCTCGACGAATACATGAAAGACGAATCCTTGTGGTATCGCGAAGAAGAGAAACGGGTTTTGGCCGCGCAACGACAAACCGAGGCCGTCTCCGCCGTCGAACGACATCTCGCGGACGTCCGAGAGTCGAGTAATAAACAGGTCACAAGCGAAACGACCTCCAACGGCGATAAGGCCCAAATACCGTTGTTCCGGTATGAAATCCTGCTGGGAGCGGAAAACGCGATGACGACCGTCGCGAAAACGAGGCGTCTGTACTTTCAGTTCATGAGTGAAACCCACGCGGAGAAGAAAAAGGGGTATCGCACGGAAATCGATCAGGCCGTCGCGGAGGTGAAGGCCGACCTTGCAAGCCTGGAAACGCTTTTGACGACTCCCGAAGGAAAACAAAGTTTGAAAAATGCGTCGACTGAAGTGGGACATTGGGAAAAGGCGTTGAAAGATCAGTTTGCCTGCCTGGACAACCAGGATCAGTCCGCTTTAAGGAACGAAACGCGAGCAAAAAATTGTTCCGAGTTGACGAACAAGGTTTGCGATAATCTCGTCGAGCGCGGAAAGGAGCTTCAAAAAACGGTCAACGGCCAGATGGGGACGATGATCACGATGATTTTCACCGTGGCGGGAGTCGCGGTACTGATCGGTCTGATCGTCAGCTTTACTCTGACGACGAACATCACCAGCGGTATCAAAGTCGTCGTCGACATGATGTCGAAGATCGCCGGTGAAGGGGACTTGGAAATCCATATCGATCCGGCCTACCTACGGCGGGGCGATGAAATTGGTACGCTCTCGAAAGCGGCGGAATTGATGCTCAACGATTACAAGAGCGTCGACACATTGTCACGTCACCTCGCCCGAGGCGAATGGACGGACCGTATCAAAATCAAAGGCCCGAAGGACACGATGAATCAGAACCTCGAAGCGATGCTCACGCAAGTCAACGAGACGCTCCGGGAAATCGACCAAAGCGTCCGTCAGGTCGCCACGGGTTCCGGAGAAGTCTCGACGGCGTCACAAGCCCTATCCAGCGGAGCGCAGGAATCGGCGGCGTCACTGGAGCAGATCACGGCATCAATGAGTGAAATCAGCGGCCAGACGAAAAAGAACGCCCAAGGCGCGGGGGAGGCACGAGACTTGGCCCAAAACGCGACGCTGGCCGCTTCCGAGGGACAGGAAGCGATGAAGAAGATGAATGATTCGATGGAGCGAATCATGAAGAATTCCTCCGAGGTGCAGCGTGTCATCAAAGTCATTGACGACATCGCGTTCCAAACGAACCTGTTGGCGCTCAACGCCGCCGTCGAAGCAGCCAGAGCCGGCCAACATGGAAAAGGATTCGCCGTCGTTGCCGAAGAAGTTCGCAATCTGGCGGCCCGCAGTGCCAAAGCTGCCCAGGAAACAGCCGACCTGATCGCGACCAGCGGTCAGGAAATCCAACGGGGCGGCGAAGTCTCCACGCAAACGGCGGAGGTTCTGAACACTATCGTTGAGCAGATCAAAAAGACGACCGAACTGATCGCCGGAATCGCTGTCGCCAGCAACGAACAGGCGCAAGGGGTCGGACAGGTCACCATCGGTCTGCAACAAATCGACGCGGTCACACAGCAGAACACGGCTTCGGCGGAAGAGTCGGCCAGTGCCGCCAACGAAATGTCCGCGATGGCGTCGAACCTGCAGAAACTCGTCGCCCAGTTCAAGTTGCGAACATCGTGATTCACGCTGTCGGGTCGCTTGTCGCGTTTCACCGACAAGCGATTTTTCTTTTTTGTCACACGGCGGAATGAAGAGAAAAATCATGTTCGACACTCCCTTGTATTTTTGTGTCGGTGAATATCGTGATGGAAAGAGGTTGTACCGCGTCTTTCCGATCGATTCCGTCGGCGAGGCCCATCGGGTCGCGGCTTCGCTCGGGTACCGCGTTCTGTTGGACGAGGCCTATAAGTCCGAGCGAATCCAAAACATGGAGCAGCGGTTTGCTGAAGCCATACTTACCGCTGTTCACGTTCGACTGCACGGCGTGGAAAATATCGTTTCCTGCATCCGGAAAAATCTGGAAGCCGCAAAAGCCTTGGAGCGACATTTCTTGGAAGCGGAAATCGACGAGTATTTTCCCAAGTTACTGGTGGAACCATTTGACCTTGGGGCGTCTGATCAGCCTGTTAATTGTCACCGACGTCCGTGTCCCTGGATGATCGAGCACGTCATTTTGGAGATGAAGGCAAGCGATGAGTTTCCCAAAGTCGCTCCTCTGCAAGTCCTTCGTTTGCGTTATGCAGCGATTGCTCTGCAAAATCAAGAGGAATCTCCCAAAAATCAGGGCGATTTTCTCGCAGATGGCCATTACGACGGTTTTGTAACGGCGGTCTCTCAGGACGGAGACCATCGAGCGGGGTATGATAAGTGTGCAAGTCATTTTTACTGGATGCTCAAAAATGTCATGCCGAAACTGGACGACGCCGAAAGAAACGTCGAACGCGTCATGGAGTACGCTGTCACTTCGTCCTCTTCCGGGCATATTGTTGTCGCCCTTGATCGGATCGGAAATCGAATTCGATGGATTCGAAAGGAATTGTCCTGCCACATGACGCGGTTTATTTTCTTCAACCCGGCGAATGATACGGCGACGTACCGTTTGACTTACGACACGATGGCTCAGGAAATGCAAATGTATGCCGGCCAGCTTGCCGCGATCATTTTTCCTCCGGAAGCCACAGCGGATGGTACTTTTGCGAAACAGCTTCCCGTCGCACGGGGCAAGTGCTTGGGCTGACGGAATCGATTGCCGATGCTATAATGGTGTTAGTCCGGATTTTCTTTCCGAAGATGATCCCAGCCTTGGGTTTTCCCGACGATTCGCTTTGTCGAACGCTCCAGGCGGCAACGTGGAAAACTTGAAAACAATATCTAGCGGGGCGTTGCCCCGGCCCAATTGAGGGTCTTGTCAAAATAATAAAAAAGGCTCCGAGTCGATGGTGTCTAATGGTCTTGCGACCATTGGATGTCCCAAGGACAGTGGATTAACTTGAATCCGAACCTCGATCGGAGCCGATCATGAGTATAACACATTCCGTTGACGAAATCATCTCCCAACACACCGTTTTCGAAATCGAATCCATCGATCGAATGTATCTCAACCTCTACATGAATCGCGTCCAATCCGAACGGGGAACCGCCGACTTCTTCATCAATCATCGGAAAGAAGCCTGCGCCACCGCTCTGGTCATGTCCCAAATGACACGAAAATTCGTCGCCCATATCGAATCCTTCGCCAAAAATCACGACCTCGAAATCGTACCCTTCGAAAAAAACGTCCGAAAAGACGATCTCGCCAAACAATATCTCGAACAATATCCCCACCAGGAAGGAATCCAGGAAGGAATCTACCTGATCGGCAAAGCTCAGAAAAAATGCAAAACCTTCCGCACCATCACCAAGACCAACCCGAAAACCGGGAAAACCTATCCGCACCATGACGCCGGTTTCCATTACCAATCGTCCATCCTGCAAATCGAATTGTCGCTGACCCTGGTCTTTGACCGTCCGCAACACGGACGCCTGTTCTTCGAACAAATCATCCGCGACAATTTGACGATGGGCCGGGCGGAAAACGTGCAATTGATTTTCGGACGCAAGGTCGTCAAGACGACGCCGTCGGATTTCAAGACGAAAGTCGTCGCCCGGGAGACGATCCTGAGTTTTCGTGTCCTTTACAAAAATTCTTCCATCAAACAGTATTTCAAGGAAGGGCGTGCGTTGCGTACGGAAACGACGATCAATAACACGAACGATTTTTATGTCGGACGTCTCCTTCACAATCTTCCCAAACTTCGGGAAATCGGCTTTGGTGCCAATCGACGTCTTTTGAACGTCGAACGACTTCATTATGATCCCATGACGGGACAAGCGGAGTT
>JAVBTU010000466.1:0-2839 GCA_031556015.1 Thermoguttaceae bacterium | reverse complement strand
GAAGTTCCGCCCTGTTTTTTAGCCGGTACTCCGCTCTTCCACTCCGATTGACGGCAAATAACCACCGCTCCGACCCCCGGGATACAGGGTTAGGAGCGGACGACTGTTTTCACAGCCTTGCCAAAGCATTATACAGTTTTTTCAACGAGTGATAATCCCGCCGTGAAAATTTTTTGCGCTCAACGGGAGTAAAACGCGAGGACCGGCAGACCCGTTCCGAGACGGATGTACTCGGCGATCCGGTCGATCCGTCCATCAGGCAGCGACGTGATGTTCGGATCCGGCGTGTTCCTCGCGACGGTGTAAACCTGAACGCCGAGCAACTGTCCGCCCTGCTCCCGAATGTCGTTGAGCCGACCGATGTACCGATCGATTTCCCGTTCCTCCGGCCCGATTTCATGGTCGGCAAGAAAGAGCGTCTGAATCCAGATCGGATTTTTCATCGACACATCCGCGATATTGTGCAAAATCGTTTCCAGAGGAACATTCGACCGGGAAATCTTTCGATAGTACTCTTCGGAACCCGCGTCGAGTTTGGCCCAGATTTCGCCGTGGTTTTCCATGAGAAAGTCTATCGTTTGGGCGGTATGTTTCACGTGAAGCGCGGTTGCGTTGGTGATCAGCACGATCTTGGTTTCCGTCGGGCAGAGTTCCCGTCGAACCTTCGCGGCGATTTTCACGGCGTCGTGAAATTGCGGCGACAAGGTCGGTTCGCCGTCGCCGCTGAACGCGAGATCGTTGAGCCGTCGCTTTTCCGGCGGGGTGCGACTGAACCATTCGTCCTCGAAAAGCTCGCCGCTGTTGAACATCGAAACCAGAGACCGCAGCTCCTGTTCGAGTACGCCCAAATCAACGGGAGCGGCATCATGATATCGAACCTCGTCCGGCGTGTCCCCGAGAACCTGGCAGTAGACGCACGCGAAGTTGCAGCGGTTGAAAATATTGATCCCAATAGAAACCCCGCCCGACCGCCGCGAAACGACGGGATAGACGTATTTCATTTTGCGAAAAGAACGGGAATGTTTGCGAGTAAGCACCTGGGTTAATTACTAATTACTAATTACGAATTACTAATTACGAATTGAATAAGATTATTTCTAACTACCGGCTACTATTTTCTCCGAATAATCGAACTGGATCGATTGGCCCGGCGGGAGGACGAGGAAATCTTCGTCGTTCCAGTCGCCGTCGAGGAGCCGTTTGAGCAGGGAAAGGTCGCCGGTCAGTTTCTCGAACGCCCAACCCCGTTCGGCGGCCAGTTGGCGGGTCTCGGTCTCGAAACCGGCATTCGGCTCGATTCCGGTTTCGATGAACGCCAAACGGTCGTAATGGACCATGCTGGATAGTTGCTCCCAAAGGTACTTGGCGTTCTCCTCGCCGTATTTTTCTTCCATCTGGTGATACGACATGCTCATTCCGCTTTTGACCTGGATGGAGTCCGGAGAGTGCAGCAGCAAATCGCCCCCGCGCTCGATCCAACCGGTCGTCTTGAAATAGGTGCCCGGATGCGATTCGAAGTAATCCATGTACCGCTTGCGGTCGCCGAGAAAAAGCGTGATACAGTCGTGTGCCCGGGGCAAAACGATCGGAACGGTTCGGGCGGTCAACCCGACGACTCCGCCGCTGCAAAGCGCGTATCCGAGCAGGATCGCATCGTATTGGGATTCGTCGATTTGCGTGAGGACTTCGTTGACCCGGTTGAACATCCCTTTGCGGCCCAGATCGTGGAGCCCCTTCGGGAGGAAGTCGACATCGATCCGATGCGGGGACCGCGCCGCGAGAAAAGAAAGCTCCCGAAACAGGATTTCACATGCGACCAATTTCAGATTCATCGACGTTCCGGGATAATGTCTACGCTTGCCAAGCACTTCGCACACGATCCCGAAAACTTAATCGAGTTTTCACAAAACACAAGGGTACGACGTTCGGCAATCGAGTCCCCCTGTTTTACCGCGTCAGAGCGAAAACGGAGGTCCCCTTTTCCGAAACGCACTTTGTCCAGGAATCCGTTTTCCAGCGGATTCCATAGACTGCCGAAGTGGGGATTTTCTCGAAGTGTTCGCCGAGCAGTCGGTTGACCGCGTTCGTGATTCCCGGATGGTGCCCGACGATCATTGCCGTGTCGAAGCTGTCCGACAGTGATTGAATCGCGTCGAGGTACTCGAGCGCCGCTCCTTCGTAAAGCGGAGCGCGAAGGGTGAACGCTTCGGTCGGCAGTTCCAAGCCGTGTAAAACCATCATTGCCGTCTGGATCGCCCGGACCGCGGGACTGGAAACCAAAACGTCCGGGCGAACCTTTTCCTTCTTCAACGCAGGAATGATCGTTTGCAGTTGCTTGATCCCTTTGGTCCCCAGCGGGCGATCGAAATCACATAGGTCGTCGTAATCCCAGGAGGATTTGGCATGTCGGACAAGATAGAGAATTTTCATGGATTCGGCTCGAAGTGGAGAAAAGGTCGATTGAAACGAAAGAGAAAAGCACATCGATCGCTTCATCCTACCACGACAAGATTTGGGAAACATTACGGTTCCGTTAAAATTCCGTGAGTTATCTCGTAATTAGACGGAATACGGGGGCGTGAGAAGTTTCTTGAAACGCTTGACTCGGCGATTTCAGTCCTTTATGATGCATTTGAGTTGTGCGGAAAAATCCTACATCGGCGCCCCTCGCCCACACGACTTTTCGGCGAAACCTATCGACAACGGGGCTCTTTATTCTCCCAGACATACCGCCAGACATCATCATGCTCACCTCAATACCAAGACGAAGTTTCCTGAAAACCTCCGCGTTGATTTCCTGCGGTCCGCTACTCGGAGGAATCGACCAGGTTTTGGGGGC
>JAVBTU010000340.1:0-11233 GCA_031556015.1 Thermoguttaceae bacterium | reverse complement strand
CGCTCGCACAAAAATCGAGCCGCGATCTTCTCGTCGAAGATGGTTGGATTTACTTCATCCACGGCTGGTCGCAGGTGATCGCCGAAGTGTTCCACCTCGAATTGACGCCAAAACTCGTCGACGAACTGAGCGAAGCGGCTTCCGACTTACGACCGAAACAATAGCATCACGAAGAATCATGACGAAAATATTGATCACCTCGACGTCGTTCGGCAGGCAGGACGAGACCCCGCTCGAACTGCTCCGATCGAAAGGGTACGAAATCACGTGGAATGAAACCGGCAAACCGCTCGACGCCGGGAATCTGCTCGCGAAGCTGGACGGGTGCGCCGGCGTCATCGCGGGGCTCGACTATTTTTCCGCGGACGTGTTTTACGGCGTCACGGAATTGAAAGTCGTCGCTCGCTACGGCGTCGGCGTCGATCGGGTCGACCTTGACGCCGCGAAAAAGGCGGGCGTGATCGTGACCAACACGCCGTCGGCCAACAGCGATTCGGTCGCGGATTTGACCGTGGGGCTCTTGCTTTCGACGGCGCGAAGAATCGTCGAAGCGCACAACCAAACAATGGCCGGACAATGGCCGAAGACATTCGGCGTCTCCCTGTTTCAAAAAACCGTCGGTCTGATCGGACTCGGGCGGATCGGGGCCCGGGTCGCCAAGCGGCTTCAGGGATTCGACTGCCGCGTACTTGTCTGCGATCCGTTCATCGACGAAGAGACAGCGTCGCAATTCGGTTGCGAAAAAGTCGATCTGGACACCCTTTTGACCGAGTCCGATTTTCTTTCGCTGCACACACCCGCGACGACGGAAACCAACGGAATGATCAACCGTGACACACTCGCCAAAATGAAACCGACCGCGATCCTCGTCAACACCGCCCGAGGCGAACTGGTCGTCGAAGACGACCTGCTTGACGCCTTGAAATCAGGCAAGCTGTTCGGCGCCGCGATCGATGCCCATATTTCGGAACCGCCTCAGGCCGAAAAGTTCGAGGAGGTTCCGAATCTCATCGTGACGCCGCATATCGGCGCGTACACGCCTGAAGCGCTTTTCAATATGGCGATGGACTCCGCCAACGATCTGATCGCCGTCCTCGAGGGACGGCAACCCTTGCACCGGGTCTCCAAATAACGGAAGACCGTGATTCCTAATTTCATTCCCCATGATTTTCAAACAAGTATCGACTTTAAAAGTCATTCCCGTGATCGCCATCGATTCGGCGGCGGACGCGATTCCGCTTGCGGATGCGCTCCTGTCCGGCGGCTTGCCCGTCGCAGAAATCACGTTTCGAACACCTGCCGCCGCGGACGTGATCCGTGCGATGGCGTCAAATCGTCCCGGCGTACTCGTCGGAGCGGGAACGATTCTCACGCTTGACAATCTCAAAGCCGCGATCGACGCCGGCGCACGATTCGGCGTCGCGCCGGGCTTCAATCCGAAAATCGTCGAAGCGGCGCGGAAAGCGGACTTTCCGTTCGTGCCCGGTGTCTGTACGCCCTCGGAAATCGAGCTCGCTCTCGACGCCGGATGCAAGCTCCTGAAGTTTTTCCCAGCCGGTGCTATGGGTGGCGTGACGCTCCTCAAGGCCCTGCTCGCTCCGTACGCGCATACCGGTGTCAAGTTCATGCCGACCGGGGGTGTCAATCCGTCGAATCTGGCGGAATACCTTGCGATTCCCGCCGTGGCGGCGTGTGGCGGCACCTGGATCGCGAGCAAAGACGACATCGCCGAAAAACGATGGGACCTGATCGCCTCGCGATGCCAGGCCGTAGGCAGTAGGTAGTAGGCTGTAGGCTGTAGGTTTTTTTTTCAATTTTCATTTTGAGCGCTCGCTTACGCTTCCCGCTCTGTAATATTTCCTATTTTCTATTTCAATGGTACACAATTATCTCTCCCATCCATTCGGCGTCAAGATCGATATGCGTACCGGCGAACTCGATGCGCCGGACAATGTTTACGAACGCAAGCTCAGCCAGATATACGAAATGTACGAAGATCGCGCCGCCGCGGAAAAGCTCCTCGCCGAAGACCCGGTCGTCTACAAGGTTTACGAAAAAAAACTCCCGAACCTGCCCGGTGAACTTCAATGGTGCATGAGCGTGACGCTGCCCGGAAAAATCGGGCGGGAATACTACATGACCAAAGGACATTTTCACGCCGTTCGCGAGACCGCCGAAATCTACCTGTGCGTTGCCGGAACCGGTTACATGCTCATGGAAACGGAAGCCGGCGAAGTCGACGCGCAAATCATGACGCCGAACACCTGCGTGTACGTTCCCGCCCGGTGGGCGCATCGCTCGGTCAATACGGGGAGCGAACCGCTCGTTTCGTTTTGCGTCTATCCGGGTCATGCCGGTCACGATTACGGTTCCATCGAAACCTCGGGGTTCCGGAAACGGATCGTCGAAATCGACGGAAAACCGACGATCATCGACCGGGAGTGATCCAACCATGCAAGGGATCGTTCGAACCGTACTGGGCGACATTTTGCCGGACCGCCTCGGTGTCACGCACGCGCATGAGCATACGATCATTTTGCCGGGGGAAAGCTCGCGTCTCAATCCGTCGCTGCTGCTCGACAGCCCGGAAAAGACGACCGCCGAACTGCTCGATTTCAAGGCCTGCGGCGGCATGTCCGTCGTGGACGCCCAGCCGATCGGCGTGGAACGTTCGCCGCTGTTGATGCGCGACGTGTCCAGGAAATCCGGCGTCAACATCATCGCGTGCAGCGGTTTTCATCGCCCCTGTTTCTATCCGGAAGGCCATTTTCTCGAAACCGATTCGGTCGAACGACTTGCCGAGCGGATCGAACGGGAAATCACAAACGGTATGATCGACGACGCCACGGGGGAAGCGACGGACGTGAAAGCGGGGTTGATTAAGTTTACGAGCGAATATCATTACATCCCGCCGTTCGCTCGAAAAGCGGCGGAAGCGGCGGCAATCGCGCAACACAATACGGGGGCCGCGATCCTTACGCATACGGAAATGGGGACCTGTGGTCTCGAACAGATCGCGCTGGCCGGACGGTATGGCGTCAAACCGTCCCGAATGATCCTGTCGCATCTCGACCGCAATCCGGACCCGTATCTGCACAAGGAGATCGCGTCGACCGGGGCATATCTCGTTTACGACGGCATCGCGAGGACGAAATATTGGCCCGACTCGACGATCATCGCCTTGTTGCTCGAGATGATCGATTCCGGTTTCGGATCGCAACTCATGCTCGCCATGGATGCGGCCACGCGAACCACTTGGACGCATTACGGGTACGGCCCGGGATTGACCTACCTGTTGACGACGTTCGTACCGAGACTGCGACAAGCGGGAGCAACGCAAGAGAACGTCGACCTTTTGCTCCTCGCCAACCCCGCACAAGCCCTGAAAATGGCTTTCCCCGAAAGCCGAGGGGAACTATTGATCTAAGTCGAAAAATCTGGTAGAAATCAGATTGACGCATTTTTGTCCTGTCAGCTCCTTTGTTACTAAACAACAAAACATCCTTAAGACATGAAAAATCTTTTCCCCGTCCTGTTGTTCCTGTTACTTCCCGCTTATTGTTTTTCGCAACCGGCGCTTCCGCGTGGGACGACGGTTTTCGTCATGAAAACCGGCGATCAGCCCGCGAAGATCGTCGTGATCCAGCGGGGACAGCAGTCGGATTTTAGCGAAACGGAAATCGAAAAAACGCCCGAAGCGGTCCGGCCTTATCTGGAAGCGATGTTCAAGGAAATTTCCCTCTATTCGCCGACGCTGGAGATCTCGTACACGATCGACCCATCCGCGAAAGACGTGCCGGGAATCGAAGAATGGGCTCAAAAAGCAGCCGAACTTTGTCGGACGTGGCATCCGAAGTTGGAGCAATATCTCGCGACCGAGGGGCATGTTTCGCCGAAAAAACTGAATCTTGTTTTCAAGAAAATGGAGGGCGTCGCGTACTCTGCGGGCAATTCGATCGTGATATCGTCCGATTGGGTCGCCGCCCGCCCGGACGATTGGGGAATGGTCGTTCACGAACTGGTTCACGTGATCCAGGGGTATCGCAACGGCAATCCCGGCTGGGTGACCGAGGGGATTGCCGACTACATCCGACACGCCCAATTCGAGCCGAACGCCCCGATGCGACCTTTCCATCCGGACCGGGCGAAGTACACCGACGCGTATCAAATTACCGCCGCGTTTTTCATGTGGCTCGAAAAGAACAAGTGCCCCGATCTCGTTCCCCAGCTGAACAAACTCATGCGGGAAGGCAGGTACGAAGAAACGTTTTTCCAAACCGCGTGCGGCGGCGATCTTGACACCCTTTGGGCCGAATACATCGCCGACGTGAAGAAAAATCGGGAGAGCAAATGAACGATTCCTCGAAACCGGAGTCCTCGAAACCGGAGCTGCTCGCGCCGGCCGGATCGGAAGAAGCGATGCACGCCGCCGTGGAAAACGGTGCCGACGCCGTTTATTTCGGGATCGCGGGCGGGAATTTCAATGCCCGGGTCCGTGCGAAAAACATTCCACTGGAGCGGCTCGGCGACGTCGTCGCATCGCTCCACGACCGCAATGTTCGGGCCTACCTGACGCTCAACACGCTTGCCTTCGCCGACGAACTGCCGCGAATCGAAACGCTGCTCCGCGAGTTCGCAAGCTGCCGCGTGGACGCCGTACTCGTCCAGGATCTCGGGGTCGCGCGGCTTGCGCATCATTTGTGTCCGGAATTGCCGCTCCACGCTTCGACGCAGATGAGCCTATCGTCGGCGGAAGCGTTTTCCCTGGCCGCGCGATACGGGATTCGGCGTGTGGTGTTACCCCGGGAACTGTCGCTGGAGCAAATTCGCAGGCTTCGCAAAAACACCGACCTCGAACTGGAAGCGTTCGTCCACGGGGCGCTTTGCATCAGCTTTTCCGGACAGTGCTACACGAGCCTGGTTCTCGGCGGTCGCAGCGCCAACCGGGGGTGTTGCGCCCAACCGTGCCGGATGGCGTACACGCTCCTGGACGACGAACGCGAACTCGTGGCGTCGCGTCCGGTGTTCAGCCCGACCGATCTGGCGGCCTTGCCGCTTTTGAAGAAAATGTGGGACGCCGGTATCACGTCATTCAAGATCGAAGGCCGCCTAAAACCGCCGGAATACGTCGCCGAAACGACGCGGATATATCGTAGCGCAATCGACGCGATGATTTCGGAAACGAACCCGATCGATCCCGAAAAAGAAATGGAACGGCTTTCGCTCACGTTTTCCCGGGGTTTTTCGACCGGTTGGCTCGAAGGAACCGATCCCCGTCGTCTTGTCCCGGGCAACATCGTCGCCCATCGCGGGACGCCGCTGGGGACGGTCGTCGAAGTACGTCGTGATGCCGCCGTGGTCCGATTGTCCGCCGACGTACGGCGCGGCGACGGCGTCTTGTTCGAGAACGAAACGGAACCGGACCGCTCCCAGGGCGGTCGTGTCTACGAAATTTTTCAACGGAAAGCGTCCGTCAAGGAAGCGAAGGCGGGGGATAAAGTTCTCCTGACATTCGGCAACGGGACGATCGACGCCGAATACGTCGAACCGGGACAATCCGTGCGAAAAACGGACGATCCGCGAATCGAAAAAGAAGTCCGCAAATCGCTCCAGTCGAAAAAGCCGCAGCGAAAAACACCGCTTCGACTGACGATTCGCGGTTTCACCGGGCAGCCGCTCGTTTTGGAAGCGAAGACGACCAGCGGCGTCAAGGTCGTTCTTCAAAGCGAAGAGAAGCTCGAAGAAGCGAGAAAACATCCGCTCACGACCGAGGTGCTTCGCGAACAGTTCGGCCGGCTCGGGGAAACGGAATTCGAACTCGAACACCTTGACGCCGTTCTCGACGGAAAGGCGATGGTACCGCTGAGCGTTCTCGGCAGGCTGCGGCGTCAAATGGTCGAATCGCTCCGGGATCAAACCGAACGGCAACCGCAGCCGCTCACGAAACCGATCCTGTTCGGATCTTCTCTGGACGAGCTGCGGAATTCGACGTCCGTTCCCATTCCGGACAAACCCGGCATGCCGGTCGTTCATCTCCTGTTTCGCGACGAAAATCTTTTCACGAACGGTCTCACGCTGCATCGCTGTATCGAAGCGGGTTGTCGAAGTTTTTACGCCGAATTGCGAAGTTACAAGGAGTACGAAAAAACCGCCGCCTCGATTCGCGAGGTCGGCGCGGAGTTCGTCGCGGTAGCTCCGCGGGTTCTCGAACCGGGCGAAACGAAATTCCTGGACTTCCTCGCCGGTTTGACGCCGGACGCGGTTCTCGTGCGCAATCTCGGGGCGCTCGCGTTTTTCAGCAAACGGAACATCCCTTGCATCGCCGATTTCTCTTTGAATATCGTCAACGACCTGGCGTTTCGACAGTTGGAGGAGTTGGGAAACGTCCTGCGGATCACGCCCGGTTTCGATCTGGACGAAGCGGGGACGACTGCGCTTTTGGAACGAATTTCGGCGAATCGTGTCGAAAAAATCGTCCTGGGCCGCCCGCCGCTTTTCACGATGGAGCATTGCCTGTGGAAAGCGAATCTCGTTCCGCCGGGACAACCGTGCGAGAAAATGTGCCGCATCCGACCGCTGCGGATTCGCGACCGGTACGGCGCGGTTCACACGGTTCGCGGCGATGTTCACTGCCGCAACATCGTCGAAAGCGCGGAGCCAATTACCGTGCCGAAATCCTTGCCGGTTTGGATCGGACGGGGACTGGAACACCTACGGATCGAATGGGATTCGAGACTCGGATTCGTTTCGGCCGAAGCGGCGGTTTCGAATCTCCGACTTTCTTTGG
The DNA here is from genome assembly GCA_031556015.1 of Thermoguttaceae bacterium. Taxonomy (GTDB): domain Bacteria; phylum Planctomycetota; class Planctomycetia; order Pirellulales; family Thermoguttaceae; genus JAVBSX01. Next base: position 4,446 of record JAVBTU010000340.1, on the reverse strand, counting down.
GGCAATCACCCCGGGACTTCGGCGGAGTACCGCCTTCGTCCCCGGCTCTTTTTTAAAGATTATTCTGGAGTCTTTGCGGGGCAGCGCGTCCCTTTCCTCTTTCTTGGGAAAATTTTCCCGTTTCTTGCATTCTTTTCGCGAACTTTGTATACTCTCGCCATTGGCTCTTACTCCACACCGATTATTCTTGAAACATTATTACCATGAAGACGACGCAAAAAAGTACCCTCGCGGTTTCCGCGGCCGCCGTATCCGCCGGACTCTCGCTCGCCCGAAGCGCTCATGCCGCCGGAGACGATTTGATAAAAATCGGGCTGGTCGGCTGCGGTGGGCGTGGTCGGGGAGCCGCCCTGAACGCTTTGGCCAGCAACAAAGGCACGATGAACCTCAAAATCGTTGCGCTGGGAGACGCGTTCAAAAACATGGTCGACGGGACCGTTCAGCTCCTGGAAGGGGAGTTTCCTCAAAAAGTCGACATTCCGGAAGAACGCCGCTTCGCCGGGCTCGATTGCTGCGACCGGGTTTTGGACACGGATATCGACGTCGTACTTCTTTGCGAACCGCCGGGATTTCGACCTCGACATTTCGTGAAAGCGGTGGAAGCCGGAAAGCATATTTTCGCCGAAAAACCGGTCGCGACCGATGCGCCGGGCGTTCGGATGTTCCTCGCGGCGAACGAAAAAGCGAAGGAAAAAGGAAAAATCATTTGCGTCGGGCACCATTTACGGTTCGAGGAGAAACATGTCGAATCGATCAAACGCATCCACGCCGGCGAACTGGGGCGTTTGCTCTACACCCGCATTTTCTTCAACGACCAGGGCGTTTGGGTCCGGCCGCGGAGCGAATCGCAAACGGAAATGCAGCACCAGGTTACGAACTGGTACTATTTCAACTGGCTCAGCGGCGACCATATCGTCGAGCAACACGTCCACGACATCGACGTGATGAACTGGATTTGCGGCGACAAGCACCCGGTCGAAGCGAACGGCATGGGGGGGCGGGCAGTGCGTATCGGGCCGAATTACGGGGAAATCTTCGACCACCACAGCGTCGAATACACGTTCGAGGATGGTGTCAATGGATTCAGCAATTGCCGCCATATTCCCAACTGTTGGAATTCGTTCAGCGAACACGCTTACTGCGCCGACGGACACGTCGATATGGACGGACACGGCGAAGTAAAAATGTACAAGCGCGGAAACAACGAGCCGATCGCCAAATGGGGCCGTCCGATCGACGGGCACCAAACGGAAATGGACGTAATGTTCGACGCGATCGCCAACGGCAAAGAGATGAACCTCGGCCAACTGGGCGCGGACGCGACGTTGACCGCGATTCTCGGTCGCATGGCGTCGTACAGCGGACAGCGCGTGACTTGGGATCAAGCGTTCAACTCGAACTGCGACCTGTTCCCCAAGAGCCTCGCCTGGGACGCCGACCCCGGCCCCAAACCCGGCCCCGACGGAATCTATCCCTGTGCCCAGCAAGGCATTACAAAAGAATGGTAACGGAGAGGGAAGCGTAAGCGAGCGTATAAACGGAGCGGGAAGCGTAAGCGAGCGTAAAACGAAATCGATTAACGCTCGCTTACGCTTCCCGCTCGGGTTTTTGCTTTGTCATTTCTCATTTCTCATTTTCCCCCATGAACATTCTCGTGACCGGCGGAGCCGGATATATCGGTTCACACGCGGTTAAGCAGCTTTTGGGTGCCGGACATGCGCCGGTCGTACTTGATAATCTTTCGCACGGACATCGCCGGGCGGTACCGCCGTTCGTTCCGTTTTATCAAACGGATCTCGCGGAAACGGACAAGATCGTCGAAATCCTGCGTAAACATGAAATCGAAGTCGTGCTGCATTTCGCGGCGCTGATCGCGGTCGGCGAATCGGTGGAAAAGCCGCTGCTTTATTATCGTAACAACACGGCCGGGGCGATCAGCCTGCTCGAAGCGATGGAAACGGCCGGCGTCAAAAAGTTCGTGTTCAGTTCGACCGCCGCGACTTACGGCGAACCGGAAGAGACGCCGATTTTCGAAACGACGCGCCAGTTGCCGATCAATCCGTACGGGCGCTCGAAATGGTTCGTGGAACGGATTCTCAAGGACAAACTCGCCGCCGATCCGACGTTCGCGTTCACGATTTTCCGGTACTTCAACGTCGCCGGAGCCGCCGCGGACGGTTCTCTCGGGGAAGAACACGATCCGGAAACACATTTGATACCACTGGTCCTTTTCGCCGCTTTGGGCAAACGGGACGCGATCACCGTGTTCGGGACCGACTATCCGACGCCGGACGGAACCTGCATCCGCGATTACGTCCACGTCGAAGACCTGGTCGACGCGCACATTCTGGCGATCGAATCGATTCGCTCCGGCGAAGGGCGGTGCTACAACCTCGGAATCGGCCGCGGCTATTCCGTGAAGGAGATTCTCGACGCCGCAAAAAAAGTGACCGGCCTGGACATCCCGACCAAATACGGCCCCCGGCGCGAAGGGGATCCGTCGCGGCTGTACGCCGATTCGGCCAAAGCGCAACAGGAACTCGGTTGGAAACCCCGCTACACCGAACCGGACGAAATCATCGCGACCGCCTGGAATTGGTTCAAGGGGATCCGATAGAAACGGTATTGTTGAGCAAATACCAATTTCATGCCGTGAACGGTTTGGATGCGTCAAAAAGTGATTTGGTCGCGACGTGAGCCCGAACCTTGGACCGGTTTGATCTGCTGACCGTTGATCAGGATCTCGAATTTGAAGTTCGAGGGAATGTCGCGAAGAATCGCCCCTTTCCGGTTCAGTTGAATCGGAAATGGCGAAGCGAGGGTTTCCGAGCCGTTGGAAACGACGGACAACGCATCAATCCGCCCCTCGATCGCGCTGCGCAAGGAAACCAGACCGCACGGATTCAGGTTCGGCGCGAGCCGCGTCTGCGAATCCAACGCAAACGCGTCCGGTAAACAGCCGACGAATCCTTCGTCCGGATGCTGAGTTTGCTCCGCGGCGACCAGGATTCCGGTTGCGATTTTCTTCCAGTCGAGCGACGCATCGTGTTGCGCAAGGAGCGTCAGCGCGTACCCGTAAATCACGCCGGACCACGGCTGCGCGACGCCGAACCAGGTCCGTTCCCGTTGGGACGCCCCGAACATCGGGACGGTCGCGTATTTCCGGATCGTTTTTTCCTCGCCCCATTGGTACACGAACGGAAGGCCGGACAGCGCGTACCGCTTCGCTTCTTCCAAGTACTCCGGCTTTTGCGTCAATTCATACCCGCGACAAAACGCCCAAGTCGCGTAAGCGGCGGACAAAATGTCGGGCGTATGAAGCGGCGTCTCCCAATAGAAACCACCGCGAGGGACCGGAGAGCCGGTTAAAACGGCGAGCGTTTTTTCTGCTGCCGCCAACACTTTCCGGTCGCCGGTCGTTCGGGCGTAATCGAGCAAAAACGCCGCTTTTCGTGTGGCGTATCCGAACGAATTTTTGTTCCGATTGTCGGAGTTCGCCGCCGAGTTTCCCGCGAATTCCTGGTAGTAATCCTGTTCCGGAAAAAGGCTGTGTCGGGTCAACGAACCGTCGGGCTTCATTTCTTCCAGCGTTTTCCGAACGTCTTCGCTGCGTAAATCCTTCCATTGTTGGACTTGGTCGGTCAGGAAGTAAATCGCGTCGTTCGTCAAGATGCTCCCTTCAGGGACAATCCCGGCGACTCGCGGCAGTTCGCCCTTGAGGCGGTAGAGCGTCGAGAGAATGTCGGCGTAAGGCTCTTTCGGCTGGTCGTTTTCCGCGTAATACCCCCAACTCACCTTGTCGTTGCCGAGCAGCGGTCCGTCGAACGCGGCGAGGCAAAGTTGCCGCTGCTGTTCGACCGTTCTCGGAGCGGTCGGCGGATCGGCGATTCCGTGCTTGACAACGGCCCAGCGGATCATGTCCGTGATCGAATCACGGCCGGAAACCGGCTCGTCCACCCGGATCGTCGCGTCGAGTTTTTCTCCCACGAGCGACATCCGATGATCGTCGGCCAAATCGAAACGATTCGGCGAGGAATACGTCGGTTGCAACCGCATGTCGTTCCAAGTGAGCCCGACGCTGAGCGATTCGGTCGCGATCGCAGCCAAGGGAAACGTAATCCAATCCGGCGGCGGGACACTGCGATTATTGTTCGGCTCCTGCACGTCGATGTTCGAAGAACTCACGTCCCCCGGGCCGAGATATTCCACGCCGCAAAGCAGCCCCCCCGCCAAACGACCGGGCACACGGAGTACCGGACCTTCGAACGGAACAGTTTTCGTGTTTGGGGAGGGAATCGGTTCGACATGAAAATTGATTTCGTTTCCCCGAATCGTAAGCGTCAACTTCGCATCGGGAGCCGCGAAACGCAGTTCGCGGTCCGTTGAAGCGGGATCGAGTTGAAACTCCGGCCAAACGCCGCTGCGATGCACCAACGGAGCAAACAG
>JAVBTU010000425.1:0-5478 GCA_031556015.1 Thermoguttaceae bacterium | reverse complement strand
ATGGTAAAGGCTTTGGCTGAAAATAAAATTACCAAGACTGTAAAAAATATATTTGTTCCGGTAAACCTCGAAGCCTTGGTAAACGTGAGGATGTGCTCCAATGATCAAATCGGCACCATAGTCGATGCATTTTTTAGCTATTCGACGTTCTCGTGGAGCAGGAATTCTGACATATTCGTATCCCCAATGAAAATAGAGTATGACGAAACAGTTTTCCTTTTTCAGTGCCGTGATGAGTTTTCTCAATAAGGAAAGCTCCTCTGTGGCGGTTCCGATTCCTGAATTGACATTTGCATATCGAGTTGCACCGATCAAAGCGATTTTCAGCCCTTCGTGTTCAGAGATGAGTGGAGCGATAGCCTCTCGCTTGGTACGCCCCAAACCGAAGTACGGAATTCCCGCCTGGGAAAGCGCATTCATTGTGTCATTGCATCCTTGGTCAAGAAAATCCTGAATGTGATTGTTTGCAAGAGAAAGAGCCCCAAAAGGCTCCAGTAACGCCACTGCATCTCTGTCGGCAGACAAATAGATGGCACGGTTTGGTTTTTTTTGGTTCGCTTGCGTAATTGGGCATTCCAGATTTCCGACATTAAACCCTGTTTGCATCAGATGGCGAAGAGAGTTTCCGTATGAAAAATCTCTTGGATAAATATTCTTTAGGCAAATGTCACCATAAAAATTGATCGTCGGCAAAACACACCTCTCACGTGTTTCTATCGGAATTTACATTTGTCGCTTGCGATGACCGTCAGAATCATGCAATTTTCTTGTTATTTTTTAATAAGCAATCGTCGCAACACTCGCTTGGCTTTTCGCCACGGCTCCAATAATCGGAAAACAAAACGGTAGACACGGTACTTCGGATCGTCCTGAAACGGGATACGATGGCCCATCCCTTCCTGGATCGTATAAATGCAGGGATTACAGTAACCACAAGGGTTGCCGTCTGGAAGCGGATTATGGCAAAACCAAGTCATTTCCATAATGTCGTCGAAATGATGCTCTTTTGCATACAATTCCATATCCTTTTTCGTTAAATCGAACACGGGAAAAAGGTAATCGCCAAATAACCAGGAAATATTTTCCAGAGCGATCGCCTCGTCTAATTTCGTTTCGGGAAGACCGTTGATTTCAACTTTTTTTACATATTGCTCAATCAGGTGATGCGCTTTATCATCCCGATGGATGGATAATTCCATATGTTTGATTCCTTTGAATCGGCAATAGTCGGAAAGTTGAATGTACTGATTTCCGATGTAATAGGTTTTAATCAGTTTTCGATAGATTGAGCGTGTCGTTTTATCGACTGAAATATCCAGGGCATCGCACCGGATCAGTGGGAGCAGAAGTTCTCCGGCACTCGGAAAACGTTGTTTGATCTTCGCCGTGATTTTTGCAATGCAACTCAATTCCATCTCCGTCGATACTCTCCTATCGAAATAAATAAAATGAGGCTGCACGACTCTTTCTTCGACGAGAAGCAATTGCATCAAACGAAAAGTGGAGTCCCATCCGCTGGTCCAAAGAAGATCAATTGGCGTGGTGGAGTCGGGGCTTGATTTTTTTTCCATGTTTTTCAATAAACCAACAAAAAAATAGAGAGGCACAAATTGAACAGGATTGCAATCTATCGTTTTTTGGTCTCCTCTCGAACGATCAAACAAATTGTCCTCGGGATTTTTCCGGACGGATTTTTTTTCAATTCGGCCACTTGTCGGAATTCCAGATTTATTTGATCGCCCAGATAAAACCTTAATTCGGCCGTCATACTTTCCGTGTCGACGGGCTTGTCCGTTTCGACCGGCACATAGGATATGACGAGCCGGTCCAAGGCGGCTTGTTCGAACTGATACATAAAAATATTGTTCAAATTCGCTCTCATGAAACTGAAAAAATTGACGCGATTTCCGTCGGGAAGAATGATCGCTTCCGTGATTCGGCCCGAAACATGATCGACTCGCAGAAAATGCGAGCCGCCTTCGCTCGATTTTTTCAGTTCGACGATATCCGCGTTACGATACCGAATCAACGGCATCGCAAAGGAATAGAACGTCGTCGTGACCAGCTCTCCTTCGAGCGGGTTTTCCCCGGAAGGAATGATTTCGGGATAAGAAAACTGTTCGCCGAACAGATAACCGGATTCCGGCGTCTCATATGCGGTGAAGGAACTTTCATTGTTTGAGTAAAAATCATAAACCTTCGAACCGAAACACTCTTCCAAACGACTTCGCAACTCCGGCGTGAGCAGTTCAGACATGGACGTGATCCCACGAAGCTTGGAAAACGTTTTTCGGGGATCGTCGAGGGAGCGTCCGAATTCCAGCAAAGCGTTCGGGTGCGCCGAAACATGCCGCGGAGGATGCTTGCGTAGCAGGCGGTCGACTTCCGCGCAATTCGCCTTACTGTTCATATAAGCATGCATCCAGACGCGATTGACGATCGGCGTGTAACCGAACGGTTTGTTCACGTCTACGATGTTTTTCATGATGAACTGCATGCTTCCCAAGCGATAGCCAGTCGCGGAAAACGCACGATAAGTGATCGCGTATTTCGCCGCCCTCGCCGTCAGATCACACGCGAAACTCAAAGGCGTCCCGGTCGTTCCGGAAGTTCTAACTTCAATCGATGCGAGTTTTACGGATTCCTCGCTCCGGAATTTTTCCGGTGGCGTTGCGCGGAGTGTTTCTTTCGTCAGGTAAGGAATTTTTTCGAAATCGGAAAATGTTTTGAAATCGCCCGGCTCGAAACCAATGGAGCCAAACAATTCCCGATAGTACGGAACATGCTCGTAAGCGTATCGAACCGTTTTTTGAAGTTTTTCCAGCTGATAGATTGCCAGTTCGTCACGACTGAATCGTTCGGCTTTCGAAAAAAAACGATAAAGTGGAACCGCTTTGAGCAGGAGTGCAACGGAATTCGTGTAATAATGACTCATCGTAACCTATTACTTCCAAACGATTCCTTCGATTTTCCCGGACGCCGTTCGCACTTCGATGCGGAGAGTCCTGGTTACCTCTTCGATCCGGGCGTCCAGTTCGGTACGGTTTTCCGCGTCAATGATGATCGGCCCTTTGCGCATTCCCTTGTGGATCATTTTGCCGACTTTCATCCCGACGGAAAAGTTCGTCGCGATAATGTGTTTGACGAACGGCATTTTTTTCAATTCGTCCATGCCGCGAATCGAAACGATCTCACCTTCCGGCAGATAAAACCCGATGTATCCGGCGGAGCGGTTTTGACGTTCGTCAATTCGTTTTTCAAGATCACGCTCCATGCCGCATGCACAGTCCAACAGTATGTCCGTCAGCGCAAGTCCCGTCGAAAGCGGTAAAACATGTGAGGAAAGATACATTCCTCCGCCGCGAAGCGCAGCTTCTATCGCTCGAAACGAACCGGTTTCTTGATCGACCAGGTATTCCGAATGCGTCAAGCCGAAATTCGGTTTCGCGAATTCGGCGAGCTTGATTTCACATTCATGGATTTTTCGTTTCATTTCGTCCGAGACGGTCGAAGGAAACAGTGTGCGCGACGGAATGAACAGCTTCCCTCCGAGATCGAAATAAATCCGGTCTCCAATATCGATCAGGTGATATTTTCCCTTATAAACGATCCCTTCCGAAACGACTTCGCGACCCGGGAAAAACTCCTCGACGATTACGCGAGCATTTTTGGAATACCGAAGCGCGAAATTCATCGCTTCGGGAAATTCCGCGACCGTGTCGACTTTGCTGACCCCCATGCTGCTTTGCGAATCTTCCGGCTTGACGATCCAAGGCAGCGGAATCGACGCGAATTTGTCGGCGGTGTCCCCCGATTGACCCGGCAGATGTCTGGGAACCGGGATCCCGATTTTTTCGGCGGCCTCGCGGAACACGTTTTTGTTGCTGTAAAGGATCGCGGTATCGACGGAATTGCCGGGCAGCTCCAACGCCTTGGCGACGTACGCGACGATTGGCATCGCCAAATCGGATTGATCGGAAATGACAGCGTCGAACGATTCTTTTTTCGCATAATCGACGATCGCGTCCTTGTCGTAAATATCAAGCGGACAAAGCGCATCAGCCAACGGAATTGCCGGATAATTCCCCGGAGGAGACACGACCACGACGTAATCGCCTCGCCGCTTCGCTCGCCCGACGAGATATTCCTGTCCGACGCCGGCTCCGATCACCAAAATTTTTTTCATGTTTTCCGCGATGTTGTGAAATCACCCAAAAGAAAGCATATAATCAGGAGCTTTCTTACCCACATTGAATATCAAATCCAGAATTGTAACACCATGCTCGAAAGGAGGAAATCGTTGATCGTATTCGGGATAGCCGTCGTAGCACATCCATTCGACGGAGATATTGTTCTCGGCGAAAAGTTTTTCATCAAGATAGCTCTTTGCAGCCGGACCGGAGAGATAATGCCCCCCTCCTGCGCTGAGGACAAGATTCATCAATCTCTGGCTTCGATCACCGATCAGTTCGTAATCCCGGGATTGAGTGAGTTTCGTTTTGATTCCGAGGATATCACAAATTGATTCGATAAACAAATAATTCACTTCGCAGAGCAGCTCAATTTCTTGGCACTTTTGGTACAAAGTATGAAAAGTTTCGCTGTATTCTTGGAAAAACGGGCATTTGGAATAAGCGCGTCGTATCTGTTCCCAGTGGTTTATACACCAAGTTCGTTCCGCAATAGGGACAGCGCTGATGGGCTGCATGGTTTCTTGCCTGCTCTCGGCGTTAACAGGTATGGAAATCCATACGGCTCCTTGCTGCGTTTTGATTTTATTCCGGTTTCTCCAATCTCTTTTCGTATATTGAACTTCGTCGTAGAAGATAAATTCGTCGACTTTATTGATCAAATCGAAATACCCTTTCCAAGGGATGTAATTCGACTGGAGAATTGCGATTTTTTTCATTGTGTCAGGCAATTGCCGAAACGGTGTAATTTATCGTAAATCGTCGACTAAAGACATGAGATACTCCGCATAGGAACTTTTTCCGAACGTTTTCGCGATGTTCAATACGTCTTCCCGGGTAATCCATTTGTTATTCATCGCGATTTCCTCGGGGCAGGCGATCATCAGTCCCTGCCGCTCTTCGATCGCTTCGACGAAGTTCGCGGCCTGAAGAAGCGAACCGTGCGTTCCGGTGTCGAACCAGGCGATTCCGCGACCGACGATCTGAACTTTGAGTTTTCCCTGTTCGAGGTACATCTGGTTCAGCGTCGTGATTTCGTACTCGCCGCGAGCCGACGGTTTGACTTGCCGCGCCAATTCTACCACATTGTCGTCGTAGAAATAGAGGCCCGGAACCGCGTAGTTGCTTTTCGGGTTTTGCGGCTTTTCCTCGATACTCAAGACGTTCCATTTTTCATCGAATTCGACGACTCCGTACCGCTCCGGGTCGCGAACCGGATAGCCGAACACGGTCGCTCCCGCTTGCTGCCTGTTCGCTTTTTCCAAAAGACCGCTGATCGAGTTGCCGT
>JAVBTU010000359.1:0-6777 GCA_031556015.1 Thermoguttaceae bacterium | reverse complement strand
AGAAAACATGAAATTGAATTCGATGAACAATATATATGGTCTTAGGTTCTTACGCCCCGTTGGGGCTTGGAGCGATTGGGACTACGAATTCCGGGGGTTCGTGAGTACACTCACCCCCGGCTAAGTTCCTCCGTCCCTACGGGACCGTGATTTTAAAACTGGATCCAATAACCGTTAGCCGGTTCGCCTGCGAACCGCTGCATTTTTTACGACCCGTCGCAGGCGGCGGGGCTAACATATTTTCACTACTTTCCACTATGTCAAACGTCCATCAAATCGACAAGGAATTTCTCAATGGGATCATCAGCGACGCCGACGGCGCCGGGAAGCCGGAATGGGCCGAGAAGCTCGCGAAACTGCGACACCAGAAGGTCGATAAACCGGTGATCTACATCGGGACCGGAACCTGCGGACTCGGAGCCGGAGCCGCTTTCACGCTCGCCGCGATCAAGGAATATCTCGCCAAAAAATCGATCGACGCCGAAATCGTCGAAGTCGGCTGCATCGGTCTTTGCGTCGTCGAGCCGTTGGTCGACGTTCAGCTTCCCGGAAAGTGCCGGATCATGTTCCAACACGTGACCGCGAACAAAGTCGAATCGCTGCTGGACGACCTTTTTGCCGACAATCCGCCGAAGGATCTCGTTCTCGGTCAGTTTCGACAGGAGGGCCTTGAGCCGTGGGCCGGCGTCAAATTCAAAGACGAACATCCGTTCTTCGGTCCCCAGACCCGCTGGGTGCTCCAGAATTGCGGTGTCATCAATCCGGCGTCGCTTGAAGAATACCTTGCGACCGGCGGATATCGCGGTTTGAAAAAAGCCTTGTCGATGGAAACGATCGACGTGTGCAAGGAAGTTGAGCAGAGCGGACTACGCGGTCGCGGCGGCGGCGGATTTCCGACCGGTATGAAATGGAAAGTCGCGCACGGCCAAACCGATCCGCAAAAGTACCTCGTCTGTAACGCCGACGAAGGGGATCCGGGCGCGTTCATGGATCGGGCCGTGATCGAAGGGGATCCGCACCGACTGCTCGAAGGAATGGCGATCGCCGCTTACGCGATCGGGGCGAACAAGGCGTATATTTATATTCGCGCCGAATATCCGTTGGCGATTGCACGTCTCAAAGAAGCGATTGCCCAGGCGGAAGCGAACAACCTGCTCGGCGACAATATTTTGGGCACGAATTTCTCGCTCAAGATGATCATCAAGATGGGCGCCGGCGCGTTCGTCTGCGGCGAGGAAACGGCTTTGATTCACAGCATCGAAGGGAAACGCGGAATGCCGCGTCCGCGTCCGCCGTTCCCGGCGATCAGCGGGTTGTTCGGGCATCCGACGATCATCAACAACGTCGAAACGCTCGCCAACATTCCGGAGCTGATAGATCGTGGTGCCGCGTGGTTCGGTGGTGTCGGGACCGAAGGGAGCAAGGGGACGAAAGTGTTCGCGCTGTCCGGTAAGGTCGCTCGAACCGGTCTGGTCGAAGTCGCGATGGGAACGACGCTCCGCGACGTCGTGTTCGCGATCGGCGGCGGCATCGCCAATGGAAAAGCGTACAAAGCGGTGCAGATCGGCGGCCCGTCCGGCGGTTGTATCCCGGAATCACACCTCGATATTCAAATCGATTACGAGTCGCTCAAAAAAGTCGGCGCGATGATGGGGTCCGGCGGGCTGGTCGTGATGGACGAGGACAACTGCATGGTCGACGTGGCGAAATTTTTCATGGACTTCATCCAGCGGGAAAGCTGCGGCAAGTGCATTCCGTGCCGCGAGGGAACCAGGCGTATGCTCGAAACGCTCAACCGGATCACCCGCGGCCGCAGAAACGAAACCAGAAATCAAACGCTCCAACGGTTCCAGAGCGTGGTCCACCTGGAGGAACTGGCCGAGGTGATTCGTGATACCAGCCTTTGCGGACTCGGGCAAACGGCACCGAACCCGGTTCTGTCGACGCTGCGTTGGTTCCGGCACGAATACGAAGCACACGTGTACGAGCGCAACTGCCCGGCGAAAGCGTGCGTGGAGCTGATCACGTACCACATCACGGACAAATGCACCGGCTGTACGTTATGTTCGAAAAAATGCCCGTCCGACGCGATCGTGGGCACGGTGAAGAACCCGCACCACATCATCCCGGAAAAGTGCATCAGCTGCGGCGCCTGCATGGACGCCTGCCGTTTCGGGGCCGTCGAAAAGGTGTAACACCCTAGCATCACCCCCAAAGAGCCGGGGGCATAAGCCCCCGGATAACATGACCGAGGTAAAAAATGTCATTTCAGCTTAGAACACGAACAACCGTTCCAGAAACAGGGGTGATCACCTTGCCGGATATTTTTCTCGGCAAGACGGTCGACATTATCGTGCGGGAAGCGGACACGAAAGTCAGGCCGTTGAAAACCAAGGTCGAGGATACGTCGGTCTATTCCCTCAAGGGCTTGCTCAAGGGGCGGACCGAGGAGGAGTTGGACGAAGCGAAATACCAGTATCTCAAGGAAAAATATATCCATGACGATGATATTGATTGATTCGGATGTCGTCCTCGATATTTTCCTTGATCGCGAACCGTTTTGCACGGCGGCGTTGACCGTTTTTTTGCGGATCGAGCAGGGGTATTGTCAAGGCTATATTTCGGCGACGGCCATTGCGAACATTTATTACACGACCCGGAAGGAACTTGGAAGAACCGCGGCGATCAACGGTATCAAACGCCTGCTTGGAACGGACGGCCTGCGAATCCTCGCAATCGGCCGACATGAGATCGAAGAAGCCGTTTTCTCCGAAATGACCGATTTTGAAGACGCGATCCAAGCCATAGCCGCTGACTTCGAGGGGATCGAGTATATTGTAACACGTAATCTGAAGGATTACCACAAATCGACCGTTCCCGCTTTGTCGCCGACGCAGTTATTGGAACGGTTGGAAACCAGTTGACGCCCCCGTTAGCGGCGGGGCTCGCCCCGCGTTGAAGCGGGATGCGGCATAAAAATAATGAGATCATAAAATGTTTTTCAGATTGATCAGCATCGTTGTTTTCCTGTCATTGATATGTACGGAGTTCGCTGATATGGGCACAACCCGTGGCATTGCCGGCTTATTTCGCATCCTGTTTTTTATCTTCTCATAATCATCGGTAAAATGTCAGAGAAAATCCAGCGGTTGGAAGACCGGGTGATGAAATCCGATCCGCAACCATCGTTGAACTGGAAAGAAGGCTGGAAGGAATTTTCGCAACCGAAGGAGAAAGAGTAACCATGTCAACGACCGAACCATTTTACACGACGGTCCCCGCCAACGGGACGATTACGCTGCCGCCGGAGTTTCGGGGAAGCGAAATTCTCGTTTTGCGAACCGAGCTTTCCCCGTCGAAACGCGAATCGAACAAAGGGCGAGGCATCCTCTCCATCGCCGGAATATTGAAGGAGACATCGAACGAACCGATTCGCGACGATCGCTACGAATACCTGATGGAGAAATATGCGTCCTCGAAAAATACTGATTGACACCGATGTCGTTTTGAACGTCCTTCTCAAGGAAGAACCGTTTTTCTCGTGCTCAGGGAAGGTATTTGAAACATTGGCGCAGCGTGAGGTTCGAGGCTACATCACGGCAACGACGATTACGAACATTTATTATATTGCCCGCAAAAGAACGAATCGGGATACGGCGATGCTGTGCGTCGGAATGATTTTGGAAACCGAAGGATTGGAGATTCTTTTGGTCAACCGTTACGAAATCGAGAACGCTTACCGGGCGAAGTGGCGTGATTTCGAGGATTCCATTCAGGCGGTCGTCGCGGAAGAGGCGAAAGTGGATTTGATCGTGACTCGTAATCTTCGCGACTTCAAAAACTCGCCGATCCAAGCCATGTCGCCGGAGAAATTATTAGAGACGCTGGAAACAAAGGATAAATAACATGACAACATTCCAATTCCATTTCCATTTCCCGGCAAATTCCGGCCCAACGGTGACGATTCCGCTGCCGCCGGAGTTTCGGGATCGTGATATTGAGGTTAGCATCAAAGCCCATGACCGGCAGGATAAGCCCGAATGGACCGAGGAGGACGAACGGCGGCGACAGCATCTGCTCAAAGCAATTGAATGTGCTCCCGTGTGGACCGATGAGCAATACGAAGAATGGTTGGAAACGCGCAAATGGATCAACGAAAGCGTCGCGGCGCGGGAGAAGATGTGGAATGATCTTGATTGACACCAGTATCTTGATCGATTTTTTTCGTACTCGCGACAAACAAACCACGCGATTTGCGAAGATTGCGCGACCGGAGAACCGCTGCGCAATCTCGGTACTGACGCTTTTCGAGGTTTATAAGGGTATGCTCCCAAGGCAGGAAATGTTTTGGAAAGAATTGCTTCTCGGCCTCGAAATCCTCCCTTTCGATATCGCCTGTTCCCATGCCGCCGCGGAGATTTGGAAAGAATTGCGTTCCAAACGGATCAGTATTGATTTCCTCGACCTCGGCATCGCGGCGACCGCCGTTGCTCTCCAAACGGAACTTGCAACGCTGAACGTCAAACACTTCGGGCAAATCGATGGACTTAAAATGATTGCAGAATACCGTGAAAAAAAATGACGTACCGACTGAAAATTTAATGAAAAACACACAATATTTTCAATCATGGACCATTTACTGATTCCCATCGTCGGTTCACTCATCGCGATCTCCTTCTTGATCGGGGGAGCTGTGATGCAGTTGACGGGCGACACGTTTCGGCTTTCGCATTTTGCAAGGTTATTCGTCGTTGCCGACACGTTTGTCGACTTAATCGCAAAAGAAAGCAATCCCCTGGTTTTTTACTCTTTGACGGCCTGGGGCAAGTACTTGTATTTTACCAGCGTACGGGGACAGGCGATTTATACCGTTTCAAAAAAACGACTTGTCCTTCCGGATCGATGCGAATTGATTCAGGGAGGACGCTAACGAGGACGCCATGACATCATTTCAATTCCATTTCCCGGCAAGCTCCGGCCCAACGGTGACGATTCCGTTACCCGAAGAACTGCGCGGCGACGACATTGAGGTGATCGTCATGAGAAAATCCGACCGCTTGAAACCGGGCTGCGATGCTGATTTTTGGCGAAAGAAATCGCTCGACGAAATCGCCGCCGAGCAAGGAGGGCCGAAAATTTGTACGGATCCGAACAGCTTATGGGAAGGATTTCCAAAGCTATGGGATACCCAGGAAGAATTGGAAGAATTTTTGGAACGACGAAAATACTGAAGAAAGTGTATTGTCATGTTGCTGCTCGATACGAACATCGTTTCCTATTTCATTTACAATGCCGATTGGAAAAATTTGTACGTTCCCATGCTGAAAGGAAAAACGCTCTACATCGCCTTTATGACATTGGCGGAAATGCTGGAAGGGGCACGCCATCGCGGTTTGAGTGAAAAGAACTTTCGAGCGTTCACGCAACGGCTGCATGAGGAATATATCGTCATTCCTTGGAACGAAGAAATTTGCGATCGTTTCGCTCAAATTCGTGTCCAACGGCGTCAAAAGCCGATTTCGGTCCCCGACGCCCTGATTGCGGCGACGGCGTTGACCTACGATCTACCGCTGGTGACACATAACGAAGTCGATTTCAAAGGAATCGATGGATTGGACGTGAAGACAAAATACCGAAAAGGAGAATAGAATGGAACCGAGCACAATCGTCATAATGGTGTTCTTCATCGTTTTTTTCGTGGTTGTCCTCCTGATGTTTGTCGGAGCGACAAGACAAATGACGGTAGCAGTGGCGATGCAGACGAAACTGGTCTCGACGGAAGATTTCCAGCGGCTGCTCGACAAGGAAGAGTCACCGATCGTGTTTTATACAAAAGTCGCTTTCAGCGGTTATTATTACTTCGTGACGGTCAAACAGGACCGAATTTGTACGAAATCGTAAACCGTACTGGAATTCGCGGCGAACTGCGATCTGGTTCCGCTGAAACGAGTTTAAGCCTGGTGTATCCAGACATTACAAGCGTTTATCCCTTAACTTTAACCCCATCAATCTCATGCTTGCACAAGACAATGTTTACGGTTTTTACATTCCCAGCGTGACCCGGATCGGGATCGGTGCCCATCGGGAGATTCCCGCGCAACTGAAAGCCCTCGGCGTGAAGAAGCCGCTGATCGTGACCGACAAGGGGATCGTCGAATGCGGCATCCTCAAAACGATTGAGGAGCTGCTTCGCTCGGCAGGTTGCGAGTTTGCCGTGTTCGACGGAACCGTTCCGAACCCGACGGACAAAAACGTCGTCGCCGGTGAAAACGTGTACAAAAAGAACGATTGTGACTCGATCCTTTCGCTCGGCGGCGGCAGTCCGCACGATTGCGCCAAAGGAATCGGACTGGTCGTCGCCAACGGCGGCGCGATCGGCGTTTATGAAGGGCTCGACAGGTAGACCTACCCGATGCCGGCACTGGTTGCAGTGAACACGACCTCGGGCACCGCATCGGAAATGACGCGATTCTGCATCATTACGGACACGTCGCGGAAAGTCAAAATGGCGATCGTCGACTGGCGTGTGACGCCGACGCTTGCGATCGACGATCCGCTGCTCACGGTCAAAATGCCGCAAGGTTTGACCGCCGCGACCGGGATGGACGCCCTGACGCATTCGGTCGAAGCGTACGTTTCGACCGCCGCGACGCCGATGACCGACGCCTGCGCGGAAAAGTCGATTGACTTGATCTTCCATTATCTCCGGCGCGCCGTGGCCAACGGCGAAGACCTCGAAGCGCGGGAAATGATGATGCAGGCTCAATACCTTGCCGG
>JAVBTU010000398.1:0-3170 GCA_031556015.1 Thermoguttaceae bacterium | reverse complement strand
GAACGCTTCCCGGGCGGTCATTTCCAGCACGTCGGCGATGTTTTTGCCGCGATACAGGATTTCGAGTACGTCCTTCTGGTACCGTTTTCCGTGACACTGCGGGCATTTGACGAACATGTCGGCCATGAACTGCATGTCGATCGCAATGAATCCGTCCCCTTTGCAGGTGTTGCAGCGACCGCCGTCGACGTTGAAGCTGAAATGCCCCGCGGTGAAGTTTTTCGCTTTCGCGTCCGGCGTTTCGGCGAACACGCCCCGGATTTCGTCGAAGATTTTCAAATACGTAACCGGATTCGAACGCGGCGAACGTCCGATCGAACCCTGGTCGACCATCACGACATCGTCGATGTTTCCCGTGCCGAGCATCTGCGCGTACGGTAAAGCGGTCGGAAAGTTTTCCTTGCCGAGCTTTCTCGCCAAAGCCGGATAAAGCGTTTCCTGGACCAACGTGCTTTTGCCCGACCCACTCACGCCCGACACCACGCAAAGGACGCCGAGCGGAAACGCGACGTCGACGTTTTTCAGATTATGGCCGCATGCGCCGGTCAAATCGAGAAACCCGTGCTCCGTGGGGCGCCGTTTGGCGGGCGCGCCGCCTCCGCGTTCTCCCGAAAGATAGCTGCCGGTCAAACTCGTTTTCGCCTGGACGATTTCACCCGGCGTCCCCTCGAAAACGAGCTGTCCGCCGGTTTGTCCGGCGCCGGGTCCGATTTCGACGATACGGTCCGCCGCCCGGAGAATCGCTTCCTCATGCTCCACGACGACGACCGTGTTCCCGCGATCCCGAAGGCCGAGAATCGATTCCAAGAGCCGGTCCGTATCCTGTGGATGCAAGCCGATCGACGGCTCGTCCAAAACGTACAGCATGTTGACCAACGACGAACCGAGCGCCGACGTCAAGCCGATCCGACGCTGTTCGCCGCCGCTGAGCGTGCGGAGCGTCCGGTCGAGCGTCAGGTATCCGAGTCCGACCTGTTCGAGGTACCGCAGCCGGTTGACCGTTTGAAAGATCGGCGTCCGCGTGACGTCCAGCTCCCATTCGGTCCACTCGTGTTTCTCCAGGAACGACATCAGTTTGGAAATCGACAGGGAGCAAAGTTCGGCGATGTTTTTCCCGCCGACTTTCACCGCGAGCGCTTCGGGCCGAAGTCGACATCCGCCGCATGCCGGGCATTGCCGATACGACCGCCAACGGCTGAGGAAGACGCGGATGTGCATCTTGTATTTCTGCTTTTGCAGCTTCTCGAAGAACTGGCTGAGCCCCTCGTATTTGTCCCGTTGACCGTTTTTTTCACAACCGAAAAGCAGTATCTTTTTCTGGGCGTCGGTCAGTTTCTCATACGGAACGTCGACCGGGATGCCGAGTTCCTCGCTTCGGTTCAGAAGTTCTTTGAGTCGCGATTTATACGACGGCGTATTCCAAGGCGCGATCGCCCCGTCGCGGAGAGAGCGACACGGGTTCGGAATGATCAGGTCCAGATCGAATGTGACGAGATTCCCGAACCCTTCGCAAACCGGACACGCGCCGAGCGGGCTGTTGAAACTGAACAATTTCGGCTCCAACCGTGGATATTCGATTCGACAATCCTCGCAAGAAAGATGTCGGCTGAAGCCGTACAGAAGGGTGGAAGGGTCGAAAGGTGGAAGGGTGGAAGGGGAAGAGCCGGTTAATACACTCGTCTCCCCTTCTTCCCTTCTTCCCTTTTCCCCTTCGACCATTACGTAACACCGGTCGTTGCCGTGGTCGAGGGCGGTTTCGAGGGAATCGTGGATTCGTTTTTCGTCGGTTTTACCGAGAACGACTCGGTCGACGTAAATCAACAGCGGCGGCGGCTCCGTCGGCTTCGGCGGCTCGGCTTGCCCGGCTAGGTAATCGACGATCGTTTTGGTGTTCGTCCCGCCGAACGGTTGTCCATCGATCAGATCCCCGCCCGATGCGAACAGAGAGAGCATTTCACTCGCGTCCACATCCGTATCGAGATCCGTGTCGAAACCGTTCTCGTCGTCGCTTGCGGACGTTTTGGACCGGCCCGTGTCCTCGGACTTTTCCGCTTCGAATGCTTCTTTTTCCGCCTTGGAAAAGCCGTTCAATTCGAGGGAATCGCCGTTGTCGTTTTCCGGATCGAAAAAATCCCTGTCGGAGAACAGGTCTTTTTCGCCGTTTTCACCTCCGTTTGCCGAGGTGACCGTTTCGTCCGAAAAACCGTGGTATTCGCGGAGTTTATGAAGCTCCTCGTCGGTAATCCCGGTTTCGTCGAGCCGGAATTCCCGACCGAAAATCGAACCGCGCACGAAACCGGCCTCCCGGAATGTCGCTTGAAAATCGTGTCGGTTCAATTCGCACGTTTCCAGGTGCGGCTCGAACGCGACGATCGTCTTCAATTCGACGGGAGAACCGGCCTGCTCCTCTTTTTCGGCGCGAAGACGGTCCAAAAAGGCGAGAATGCTTTCCGGGGAATCGTGTCGGACTTCGCGACCGCATCGGCGGCAGTGCAGCGTTCCGATTTTCGAGAACAGGAGCCGCAGATAGTAAACCGTTTCGGTCGCGGTCCCGATCGTTGCCCGGGTATAATGGTTTTGGCTCCGAACCGTGACGGCGGCGGCGGGCGGAATCCCGTCGATGTGGTCCGCTTCCGGCTTTTCCAGCTTTTCCAGAAATTGCCGGGTATTAGCGGAAAAGCTCTCGATGTACCGTCGCTGTCCTTCGGCGTAGAGCGTGTCCATGGCGAGCGAGCTTTTTCCGCTGCCGCTCACACCGCAAAACACGACCAGTTTTTCGTGGGGAATATTCAGATCGATCGATTTGAGATTATGGACCCGAACGCCGCGAAGTTGGATTTCTGACATCTTTCCGGAATCTAAGGCTGAAAGTCTCGAAGCAAAACAGACCCCGAATTCTACCCCAACCCTCCGTGAATGGGAAGGCTGGAATCATTCCTCCCGCCTCAGTCCTTCATCTCTTCCCAGACACTATTGTACGACTTTTCAAGATACGGAAATCCCTAATAATCGCGGATTTGAGCGCCTTGGTCCTCACGCCGCTCCGGCGCCGAAACCATGGCGAAAGCCCGGAAGGAGATTTCGGTCAGCGAATTCTTCGCGAAAAATCGACACCTTCTCGGCTTCGATAATCCCCGCAAAGCGTTTATTTCGTCCGTCAAAAAGCGGAT
>JAVBTU010000030.1:0-5520 GCA_031556015.1 Thermoguttaceae bacterium | reverse complement strand
GAAATCGTTTTCGCTCCGGCCCCTTCGACCTGAATTTCCGTGAACGTTAATTTTTTATTCGCGGCGTCGGCGGTGATCCACGGTCCGCCGGCGTCCCAACCGTCGCACAGGTTGACGCTCACTTCGATCCCGAGCCGCTCCGCTTCGCTCAGGGCGTGTTGGAACAACTTGACCCATTCGGGACTCATGAAGTCGGGCCCGGTCGGCATCGGTCCGGCGGCTCCCCCGGCAGGAAAGATCAGGACGCCCCCGATTCCCTGTCGTTTGAACTCTTCGAGCTCTTCGGTGATCCCCTTTTCGGAGACATAACTGTTGAGCCACCACCAGTACGTCCACGACAGCGCGGTTTGCGGCGGATTTTTGAACCCATCCGCCAATTCATCCGCGGCGTGGAGCGAGGAAATCAGTACGAAAAAAAAGACAATCAGCAATCGTTTCATGCGATCAAGTTCTTGAGGGGCCCGCTCGGCAAAACCAAACCGCAGTATACAAAAACGGCAACCGCATCTCAAGTGTGTGAAAAAAGTCCTTGCGTCATTGGGAACCGTGGGATATATTGCACAAAGAGCCGGGGATGAAGCGCAGCGCAATCCCCGGGCAGAACACACTTTCCCCCCCACACATCCCTTGCCCCCACTCGAAATCACGCATCATTCACCGGAAATCGTGTCGGTCGCCCTGGACCGGCCCGATTCGGGGAACGCGTTGTCGGGAGAAATTCTGTTGCGTTTGCTCGAATTTCTCGAAGAAATCGAACGAAAAAAAGCAGTTCGAGTTCTGATCCTGCGAGGCGAAGGGAAAAACTTTTGCGGCGGTATCGATCTGCGGGAAGCGTTGGAAAGCGAAGAGAAAGCGACGGAAATGTTTTCACAAGTCGTGAAACTTTTCGTGAAACTCCGACAATCTCCCGCCGTGGTGATCAGCGCGGCGCAGGGGGGGGCATTCGGCGGCGGAGCCGGTTTGATCGCAAGCGGCGATTTGTCGATTGCGGCGACCGATTTGAAACTCGGTTGCCCGGAAGTACTCCGCGGATTCGATCCCGTACTCCTGTTTCCGCTGTTTCGTCGCAAACTGTCCGATTCGGCGCTGCGTCAACTTTTGCTCACCGGGCAACCGATCGACGCTTTTCGTGCGAAAGAGATCGGCTTGGTGCAGTACGTCGTCGAAAAGGAATCGCTCCAAACGAACGCGTTCGAATTGGCCGAACAGATTCTGAAAACCGATCCGAACGCCGTGCTTCAGGCGAAACTCATGCTTTCGGCCAACGACCGGACGATGTACGGAATGTCGCTCGAAGAAGAGTTTCAACAATCGCTCCAAGCTCACTTAGCTTCTTGGAAAACGGAAACCGCCCAGGAAAGAGTCCGCGACTTTTTTCGGAAATAGCCGCCAGGGCTCCACCCGCCGCGTCGATTGACGTCCCTTTGACACCCTATTGGTGAATTTGGCTTGATTTCGTTTATTGGGAAAGTGCGCCGCTAGCGGCGGGGCTTGCCCCGCGTTTGTTATGTGTAGCGTCGCGTCCAACCAAACGCCCTCAAGGGAGGCCGTCCGCACGCCCAGCCCAAGGCAAGCCCCGGCGCTAACGGAGCAGCGCGAATTAATCAAAAACCAAACCAAGTTCACCACTAAAACTGTGGTCGACTCCCTGCCGGGGGGGTGTAGAGAAGCGTCTCATCTTGTTGTTGCGCAGGAGCAGGCTGCGGGCGAGTTCCGCCGGCCGGGGCAATCGGCTGGGCGAGTTGCGGATTCGGTTGGGCGATCTGCGGATCGACCGGGTCTTCGATCAGTTTTTTCTTCCAAGTCGGCGGAATGTCCGGCTGGAAAAATTTGCTGAATTGCGTTTTTAAGATGTTCGTTTGAGCACTGATCTGCATGGACTGGAGGATAAACTTATAGGATGTCATCCCTTTCCCGTTGGTGTCGAATTTCACGAACCCTTTGGGAATCATTCTTTTTTCGTCGAAAATAAGCTGAACCCGCTGAAATTCCGCGGCGTCCTCCTGCATTTTCGGATATGCTTCGAGCCACAGTTCGCCGAGGTCGGCCCTTTCTTTCTTCGTGATGATGTGAAGGTAGTACCGCTTTGTCAAATCGTCCGCCCTGGCGCCGAAGACGAACGGCATCGGGCCGCCGCCGGCGAGCGTCGCTTGTTGATCCGGAGGAATATTGTAAATCTGGACGACCTCGTTCTCGAAATCGTATTCGTAAATCTGTTGCCCGTTGGAAAGGTACTTGACCCGTCCCGCCTTTTCGAGTGGGGTTTTCTTTTCATCGATGTACAACCCCTGGACTTCGAAAACCCCTTTGTTCGGGGCAATGTATCGGATGATTACGTAGGTACTCGTCGTCGCGGCGTTTTCAAGCGGATCTTTCCCTCGTTCCCAGCATTGAAACTCGGTTTCGAAATACTTGATGTTCGTGCTTTTATTTTCCCATTTTTCGAGAAATCGGTCCAGATCGGCGGCTTCCTGGATCGTCAACTGCGGGAACGGCTGCCCGGCGTTCGGCAAGACCTGCGGCGGCCGGCGGGGTTGGAGACCCGACTGCGGATCGGGTGTTGTCGAGTTCGGTTGTCCGCCGGGGATGCCAGTCGCAGGAATCGAATCCGGGATCAACTGTCGCGATTGCGGAGCGTTTCCGGCGGCTTGAATCACGGTTCCAGTCGCGGAAGCGTTGGCCGGGGCAGGATTGCGGCCCGTATTCACGACGGCGCCGGCGCGAATCGGGAGAGAGCCGTCCGGATTCGCAACGGCCCGGGGAGCCTGGCTCGCCGGAACACGATTGGGAGCGACGGTGTCCGGAGCGTCCCGGTTGGGAGCGATCGTATTGCTCGGTGTAAGGCTGCGACCCATTCCGTTGGGAAGCGCGCGGTTTTGCGGAACCGCCGTGGTTCCGGTCGTGTTGGTCTTTGTTTGTCCGTGTAAAAACGTCGGAAACGTGAGTGCGACCGCCCCGAAAACAACCGCTCCACAAAGACGACGAACCGATTTCCAATATTCCCAACGCATGAAAGCTCCTTCTTCTCGCGCGAATGATCGATAAATAAGACGAATTTGGAGTAATTTAGTCGAATTCCGAAATTTTGTAAAGAGCAAAATCGAGGAACAGTGCGGGCATGTTTGGGCCTCGAATTGGGCAATCTTTTCCTCCGAAAAGCCGCAAAATGCCTGCGAACTCCTGCGGAAAGACGACGCTTTGCAGGCAACCAATGACGACTGAACTTGTCGCCATTGATTGGCTCCTCAGCCGATGGATTTTACCGATAACCCCTCTATAATGAGTTTTTCTGCCCACCTTATCGTTAAGAGTCTCTCTCTGTTTTTCCCATGTCCGTTATTCTTGGAATCGATCCCGGTCTGAACACCACCGGATACGGCGTCCTCGATTCAGTCGGCAAACGCATCAAGCTGCTCGAAGGGGGGGTTATTCGTTCCAAATCGAAGGTGCTCGCCGAAAAGATCAAGGAAATACACGACGGCCTGTGCGAAGTGATCGCCGCGTTCCAGCCGAAAGAACTCGCCTTGGAAGAACTCTACTCGCACTACGACCGTCCGACGACGGCGATTCTCATGGGCCATGCCCGAGGCGCGATCTGTCTGGCAGCGGCGCAAAACGGGATTACGGTCCACTCCTACGCCGCAACGCAAGTGAAAAAAATCCTGACCGGAAGCGGCCGTGCGAGCAAAGACCAGATGCAGCGGGCGATCCAGTTGGAACTCGCTTTGCCGCAGTACCCCGAACCGCCCGACGTCGCCGACGCCTTGGCGATCGCGCTGTGTCACTTTTATCTGAGGAAATTGGGGTAAAGGCTTTCCACTGTTCGCCGTAAAGGACAGCACACAACGCCGCCATCCGATACACCAGATTCTTCACGACGTGAGTACTCTTCGTTCAGAGTGACAACACACCGCCTGCAAAATATTCACACCACAAATCGATCACCCGCCCGAAAGCCTCGCGAAAAAACGATTGAACAGTGCGACGAGGAAGAGAGAATGGTCCGTCGTTCGACCGGTTTCGTCGAGGATCGTCGAGATCGGGACTTCTTTGAACTCTTCCGGCCTGTTGGCGACGGAATTGTTCGTGTTGATACCGATCCCGAAAATCGCGCACTCCGGTTTCGGACTTTCGATGAGAATTCCGCACACTTTTTTCCCGTTGAGATACACGTCGTTCGGCGGATGAACTTCGAGAGAATGCTCCGGCCCGACCGTTTCCCGAATCGTTTCGGCGACGCTTTCCGCGGTCAACGGCGAAAGCGGCGCCAAATCGTCGCGGGCCAATTCCATTTCCGCGAGATCCAGGACGAGTGAAACGGCGATCGCTCCCTTTCCGGTCCACCATTTTTTAGAACCGCGTCCTCGTCCGGCCGTTTGCTCCTCGGCGGAAATCAAAAGGGGAAACGCAAGCATCGACTCCCGGGCTGCTTCTCCGGTGAGGAGTTGCTTGGCGTAATCGTTCGTCGAAGCGAGAGTCCGAAAAAACATCGCCGAACGAACCGGCGTTTGCGCAAGAACGGCACGTTCGACCTGGAGTTCAATGTCGCCGTCTTCAGGATTCGTACTGGCCGGCATCGTCTTCAAGATGATCGTGATGGTGGTGATGTCCGATCTCGACTTGACTCTTCACCAACAACGTCAAGGCCGAAATCAGTTCGATGCACCAGTAGTAAACGTGAGCCAACACGCTCCCCGCGGCTCCACAACAAAACCAAAGCAAAAGCGAGTGGACCAAGGCGAGCGGCGGAGCATCGGGTCCGACTTTGGTAAACGACACCACGAGAAACAGGCCGCAAAGCAGACCGCTCCAGAATCCGCAGCACTGATAGCAGGTGAGGATTCCTTCGAAAAACTCCGTGAACGTAAAGGTCGGACGAAGTTTCAGCCGTTCCCGTTTTTCACGCAGAAATCGGGCACGCTCGAAGAGTTTGTCCCGAAAAACGGCGAAGATCTTCCCGTCGACGAGAATCGCCGTCAACCCGACCGTCGCAACCACAAAAAGCGAAAACTCAAACACGGCTTGATGAATTACTAATTACTAATTACTAATTACGAATTCGTAATTAAAAAAAACTACCAGAGCCAGTTCGTTTTTTGGGTCGAGCTTTGGAGTCTCGCGCCGCTGGAAGCGGACGAGGAGGAATTGCTCGACGAAGTGTTACTCATCTTGTAGTAAGTCGAAGCGGAAACGTTTTTGCACGTCGGGCAATTCGAACTGGTCCGCGACGAGGAGGAAGAGGTGTTCGTTCTCGCCGTCGAGGAAGACGAGGTGTAATAAGCGGAACTGTTGCGACCGCATGTGGGGCAGTTGGAGCTTGTCGTACTGCTCCTGGATGTGGTCGTGCTTCGGGCCGTCGTACTGCTCGAAGGACTGTAGTACGCGCTCGAAGAAGTACGGTTCGTCCCGCAGGTCGGGCAACTGCTCGTACTCGACGATCTTGACTGCCCGCAGGTCGGGCAACTCGAACTCGAAGTCGACGATCTGGAATTGTAATTACTGATCTGGCTGTAACCGGAT
>JAVBTU010000174.1:0-6114 GCA_031556015.1 Thermoguttaceae bacterium | reverse complement strand
TGATAGTTATGGAACGCCAGCCCCAATTGACGCATGTGGGACGTACACTGCATACGCCTCGCCGCCTCCCGAGCCGCCTGGACCGCGGGAAGGAGCAGGGCGATCAGGATGCCGATGATCGCAATGACAACGAGCAGCTCGACCAGCGTAAAACCGAACGCGTGGACGCCTCCGGTTCGTTTGTTTTTGAATGTGAGTGGTTTCATGTTTTTCTCCTTGAAAAGAGGGGATCATCCGGGAAAGATACGATCCCCGGAAAGCCTCGAACGGCTATTCACCTATTTCCCCCACTGATGTTGCCGTCGGGGCGGATTCAAATCCCCGGAAATGGGAGAAAAGCACAAGAAAGTGCGATACTTATCGTCACGCTAAAGATTTCGCAGCAAAGCGGTCGTGATCGCTTCAAACACCTGTTCGTGATCGAAGGGTTCCGGGTTCGAAGTGATCACCATCTGGTCTCCGCACTGCCAGAAAATCGCGAACGTCCTGCTTTCGTCGGCGAACGTCAAGACCACGGCCGTGTTCGTCAAATCGAGAAAATAGAAATTCATCTCGTATCCGAAGAGCGTATAGCCGGCAATCGTCCTGCTGATTCGGGAATACTCGATGTCCCGATACTCTTTGAGCATCGTTTTCAGGGCGTCTTCGGCCAGCGTGTCGGGATTGACGCCGAACGGCCTGATCATCAGAACCCAGAATGCTCCGCTGGGGGCGCTGAGTGTGATCGAACCTTCGTCCCCGTCCATTTCGGATTCGTCCAACTGCCAATTTTCGGGATAAACGAAAGAATAGCCGTGCTTGTCGTAGGTGTTCATTTGCGATCGGAAGCGGTTTTCGCGGGCGCGAGAACGACTCGCTGAATGAAGACGAAATTTTCGCCGAGATATTCCGTGTAGAACCCGTCCACGCTCCAAATTTGCTGCGCCGGATTATCTTGAACCGCTTTCATGACCCGCTCGAGATTGAGATTCTCCAAGCAGATGTACCGCTCCGATTCGTCTTCGGAAAAGAGCGAGACGCGACTGCCGGACTCTCGGAAGAGGCAGCGTTTGTTCCGAAACGGCGTTCCTTCGCGAATCCGTTTTTTGGCGGACGCCGCTTTTTCCGATTTATTCGTCGAATCGGTCGTCGGCACACGGATTCCGGGTCGGTCGGCGTCCCGATCCGTCTGTCCCCAAACGAGAAAAGTGACGCTCGCGAAAAATAAAAAAACAAACGAAATCCTTTTGAATCGGTGAGAAATCATTATTCCGCCGGTGCGTTTTCTTCGTCGTCGTCGAAAGTGTTTTCGTCGGCCTCAAAATCGTCAAATTCGTCGAATCCGTCTCCTTCGGCAGGTTCTTCGATTTCTTCAGGGAGTTCGTCCGGAATTTCGATATCGTCCAGCTCCTCTTCGTCGTTTTCGCCGAAATCTTCGAATTCGTCGTCGGGCAGTTCTTCGAAATCATCGTCGAACTCATCGTCGAAATCATCGTCGATTTCGTCGTCGTCAAGCAGATCGGAATGATCCCCGTCGAAAATCGCTTCCGGCGGTTTGTGAGCCAATCGCTTCATTTCCAACGTCGCGGCAACCGTTCCGAAGTCGTAGTAGGACGATTTCTCTTCGTTTTCGTTCGTGATGATCTGATGGACGGACATGGATGGAGCGGAATAGGAGAGAGTCGATCGGACGCACAGATTCCGCCCAAGCTATACGATAAAATCCCTCTCGTCAAGCGACCCGTCTTTCCGGGGTTCGTCAAAAGAGACAATGGTAGCTTTCGCGAGTGATTTGCAGTATAAAAAAAGTCCGTCCCTTAGCGCGGCGTCCGTCATGATCGCAGGATGCCGATTCGATCACTCTCACCCCTGAATCAATATGATGCGAAAACTATTACCGACTTTGACTCTATTACTCCTGTTTTCGATGCTGCTCCAACCGGTTTCGGCGCAGGACGCCCGTCGTTTTTCCGACCCCGGTCGCGAATTTCAGCCGTGGGTCTATTGGTTTTGGAATAACGGCAATTTGACGAAAGAAGGAATCAAAGCCGACCTGGAAGCGATGAAACGCGTCGGCGTCAGCGGCGTGCTTATCATGGAAGTCGGTCAAAACGCGCCCCGCGGACCGGTCGATTTCCTGAGCGATCCGTGGAGGGAAATGTATTCGTACATGCTCGCCGAAGCGAAAAGAAACGGAATCGAAGTCAATATGAACAACGATCCCGGCTGGAACGGCAGCGGCGGGCCGTGGATCAAACCGGACGAAGCGATGCAAATGCTGTCCTGGACCGAAACCGAAGTCGTCGGACCCGGCGAAAAAACCGTTGCGCTCGCACAACCGGAAATCCGATTCGATTACTACAACGATATCGTCGTCTGGGCGTTCCCGCCGCCGGTAGATCTTTCGACCAAGGAACCGCTCTCCCCCGACAATTCCCGGCGTAATACCCCGCTGGACAAGGTTTCTCCCGGTGCGGCGGTCGCGAAAAAAGATCTGGTCGAACTGACCGGCAAAATGGACGCCGCCGGAAATCTGACCTGGACGTTTCCGGACGGAAAGTGGACCGTCCTGCGGATCGGGCACACGTGCAAAGGCGTCATGTGCGCCCCGCCGCCGATTTCCAACGGGATCGGACTCGAATGCGACAAACTGTCCAAGAAAGGTACCGACGCCGCGTTCGCCGGACAGATCGGACGACTCACGGCGGAGAATCGGAACCTGACCGGCAAACACAGGACGTTTATTCGCACACATATCGATTCCTGGGAAAACGGTTCGCAAAACTGGACCGCCGACATGCGCAAGGAATTCGAGCAGCGCTGCCGATACGATGTGTTCCCGTTCCTGCCGGTTTTCGCGGGATACGTCGTCGAAGATGCCGACACCACGCATCGCTTTCTGTGGGACTTTCGCCGAACCGTTTCCGAAATGGTCATGGACAACCACGTCCGCCGGATGTACGAGCTCGCCCGGAAAAACGGTTTGGGATTGACGATCGAAGCGTACGGTTCGCCGTGCGACCACATCGAATACGCCGGAATTTGCGACGAGCCGATGGGGGAATTCTGGATCGGCGGCGGTGCCATGGAAACGTGTCGCGGCATGGCTTCGGCGGGACACGTCTACGGCAAGCCGATCGTCGGAGCCGAAGCGGTCACGGCGACCGACAGCGAGCGTTGGCTCAAACATCCGGGCAACATGAAATCGCTCGGCGATCAGGCGTTTTGCGAAGGGATCAACCGATTCGTGTTCCACCGCTATTCGTTCCAGCCCTGGGAGGACGTCAAGCCGGGATTGATGATGGGCCCGTGGGGCGTGCATTATGAGCGGACGAACACCTGGTGGGAGTTGACGCCGCGTTGGCATGATTACCTCACGCGGTGTCAATACATGCTCCGCCAGGGGACGTACGTCGCCGATATTTGTTACGTCGAACCGGAAGATTCGCCGCAGGGTTTTTCGGACCATCCGCGCAACGGTTATCCGTGGGACCAGTGCGGGACCGACGCCGTGCTGAAAATGTCGGTCCGCGGCGACCGGCTTATGCTTCCCGGCGGAATGCAGTACCGCGTTCTCGTTTTGCCGCAAGGGGATCGTATGACGCCGCAACTGATCGCCAAGGTCGCGCAGCTCGTTCGTAGCGGAGCGACCGTGATCGGCAACCGACCGATCGGAGCGTTCGGTTTGGTAGACTATCCGACCGCGGACGAACGCGTGAAAAAGACGGCAAACGAACTGTGGGGGGAGGACGCTTCGGAATCCGGCGAACGCCGCATCGGACGCGGACGGATTATTTGGGGCAAGACGCCGGAATCGGTTCTCGCCCAGAGACGGATCGAAGCGGATTTCGTCGCGGATCGGGCGCTGAACGTGATTCATCGCAGAACGAACCACGCGGAGATTTATTTCGTCGCCAACCCGAACGATTATGCCGTACTCACGCAAGCCCGATTTCGCGCAACCGGTTCGCCGGAACTCTGGAATCCGGAAACGGGCCGGATTACGAAAACGTCGGCTTCGCTCACGAAAGACGGCTCCACGTCGATTTTGTTGCCGCTGGAAGAATCCGGTTCGGTGTTCGTCGTTTTTCGTCGGGGAGCCCCGCCGGTCGCCGCGAACCAATCGATTACGAAAATCGTTTACGAAGGAAAACCGCTTGCCGACTTGGCCCGATCGTCGCTTTCGGCCGTGAAAATCGTGAAGGCGACCTACGGCGTCCCCGGCGATGCCGATGCGACCCGGGATGTTACGGAAATCGTCCAGAAAATGGCCGACCAGGGAATCAAGACGATCCCCGTCGCGAAAATCACCGAGTCGGGCGATCCGAAGCATTTGAGCGTGAAAAAACTGATCGTCGAATACGAAATCGGCGACAAGGCATATACGGTTTCCGCCAAGGATTTCGGGACGATCCAGCTCGGCAATCGCGTTCCGGTCATTAAGATTCTCGACGCCAAATACGGTCCGGCCGGCGACGCCGCGAGAACCGTCGACGTTCGCGACGTACTCCAGTCGATTTTCGATGCGGGGGAAAACAATTTCCTCGTATCGCGGCTCGTCCAATCGATTCCGGACCCCGCGTTCCGGGTCGTGAAAACGTTGAATGTGCGGTACGAAATTGAAGGACAAGAGAAAACCTGGACCGGAACCGACGGGTCGCCCGTGAACTTCGAGCTGGCGATTCTCGCCGAAACGAAAATCGAACCGTTCGTCTGTCCCCGGGGGCGCGCGGGAATGCTGTTCTGGAAGAGCGGGAAATACGAGCTCGCTCTCGCGTCCGGCAAAAAAATCGAGACGCAAATTTCACTCCCGGAACCGCTGGAAGTTTCCGGACCGTGGACCGTCGCTTTCCCGAATAAGGAAGCGAAATTCGAGAAGCTGATTTCCTGGAGTGATTCCACGGACGACGCGATCAAATATTTCAGCGGAACCGCCGTATATCAAACGTCGGTCGACCTTCCGAAAGAGTTGTTCGCGGCGGATCGACGAATTCATCTCGACCTCGGTTCGGCGGAAGTGATTGCCGAATTGAAAATCAACGGTAAAGAGGTGGACGTCCTGTGGAAGACGGCGAAAAGCGTCGATGTGACCGATTGGCTGAAAAAAGACGGCCCGAACGAATTGGAGATTCGCGTGACGAATCTTTGGCCGAACCGATTGATCGGCGACGCGAAACTGCCGCAGGATCCGGAACGTCAACCGGACGGAACGCTTTCCGACTGGCCGCAGTGGTTGAAGGAAGGGAAACCGATTCCGGACGGACGACAGACGTTCTGCATGTGGAACCTTTGGTCGAAAGACGAAGCTCCGATCCCGTCGGGCTTGATCGGCCCGGTTCGATTCGTTCCGGTTCAGGAATTCCTTCCGTAGAGTTTCATCAGCCGACCGCGTCCCGATGAGAATCAATGAACACTAATTGATCATCCGGAACGAGTCGAGAATACGGTCGTCGCTGTCGCCGAATTGCTCCAGGTGTTCCGCCTCGATCACGAAAACGACGACCGTTTGATACCCCTCCTTGTCGGTCAGCAGGAAATACACCCAGCGGAGCGGCAGCTCCCCTTCGACTTTTCCGTCAAGGATCACACGCAATTCGTGGTATCCCGCCGAATTGATCGATTCGTCCGCCGAGACCACGTTGGCTGAGTTTTTTTCGAGTCCTTTGACCAAGTCTTCCGAAAATTTCCGGAGCGTCGTCGGCAACCTCGGGTCGATTTTCGGCATCGAAACGATGTTGCACTGGGCGACCAATTCCCCTTTGTCGAGCATCCGCAGAAGCGTCTTGCCCGGTTCGTCCTGAATCATGTACCAGCTTCGCGGGTGATGGAATCTCCACGAACCTTTTCCGTTTTCGTATCGCAAACGGAGTACGGGTTCGCCGGCGTCAAGCCGGAATCCGTCGACGGTCTCGTTCGTCAGATTTTTCGGGGCGTCCAACGGCGAAATTTTCACCTGGAGCCGGGCCTTGACCTCTAAACCGGGCCCGACATGTCCGATGGAGCGTTTTTCTTCCAGCAGCATTCCGACCCAGTTGATGCGATGGTTACGTAAATCGAACTGATATTTCGCCTGGATCACCATTTCGCTCAGCGCCCCGAGATACGCGCCCTGCGAATCGCCGACGATTTCGATCA
>JAVBTU010000236.1:0-3272 GCA_031556015.1 Thermoguttaceae bacterium | reverse complement strand
CGATCGCGAACATGAGGCTGTGATGGTGGACGTGATCCACCGGGGAATCGCGGAGTACGTTCCGTCCTTCGGGCGTGTAAAGTTCGGAAAGATAAGTTTTGTATTCGTTGACTTTCAAATCGTCGAACGTCGCCGGCGACTTGATGTAGGTCAATACCGGCTTGTTGTCGACCTTCAAGGAAACGGCGTTTCCTTCGCCCGACTCGAATTCGATTTTGGGCGGTATTTGCGACCAGGCTCGCGGGCAAAGCATCAAAACCGAGACGAGACAAAGACAGAAAGCGGGAATTCGATTCGACATGGCGAATAGTGGGGTGAGAGGAAGGGAACGGACGGAGTTCGCGCGGAACTCTTCCTTTTCATGAAAATCTACCTTCTCACGTATCGAATTGCAACCTCCCGCAAGATGTGAGCAGCCGGGAACTCGAAAAAACGCGGCGTCAAGGACGCGCGGCTAAACGTTCTTATTGGAAAAGCCGATTTTGTGATACAACCGGCTCGTCGTTTCCGACATGGATCGCGTAATGACGTACAAGCTCGGAATAATGACCATGCCGACGAGCGTCGCGGCGATCATCCCCCAGAACGTCGTGACGCCGATCGACGCGCGGCTTCCCGCTCCCGCTCCGGAGGCGACGACCAACGGGAATACGCCGGCCGAGAACGCCAGAGCCGTCATCATGACCGCCCGGAATCGTATCCGCATCCCGATCATCGCGGCTTCATGGAGCGACATGCCTTGTTCCCGCATCTGTTTGCAGTATTCGACCATGAGAATCGCCGTTTTCGCCGTCAAACCGACGAGCATCAACAAGCCGAGTTGACAATAGATATCCAACGACATTTTCGCGATGTCCAGTGCCACCATCGCCCCAAGCGTCGCCGTGACGACCGAAAGAATGACCGAAATCGGCGTCGTCCAACTTTCATATTGTGCGACAAGAAACAAGTACGCGAACGTCATGGCCAAACCGACGAGAAAAACGATCTGTCCTTCATTCTGGCTTTCCTGGTAACTCAGGTCGGTCCAACTGATTTGGTACCCCTCCGGGAGCTCGTTTTTAACAAGGTTTTGAATGGTCTGCATCAATTCGCTGGAGCTGACGTTCGGCGCGGTTTGCGACCGGATGATCGCCGCGGGGAACATGTTGAACCGTTCGACCTGTTGGGCTCCCAAGGCCCATTGGACCGTCGCCAGGTTGTCCATGGGAACCAGCGCGCCGGTATCGGAGACGACCGTCAACTGTCCGATTGCGTTCGGATTCTCGCGGTATTCCGGTTCGGATTGAATCACGACCCGATAGGTTTTGCCGAACATGTTGAAGTCGTTGACGTACATCGAGCCGAGCTGCGTTTGCAGGGTCCGAAAAATGGAATCGACGGAAACGTGCATCGCTTCGGCCTTGTCGCGGTCGATTTCGAGGTGGATCATCGGCGTTTCCATGCTGAACGACGTATTGGCGCTGATCGCTTTTTCGGATTGAAGGATTTTTGAAACGAGCAAGTCGGCGGATTGAGACAGCTCTTCCAGGGTTTGATCGCCGACCGCCTGCAAAGCGAAGCTGATACCGCCGGTCGATCCGAGTCCGTTGATCGCCGGGGGAGTGAACACGTTGATTTTCGCTTCCGTGATCGCATTGCACCGCTCCATGATTTCCCGTTGGATGTTTTCGATGGAGGTTTCGGGAGTCGTGCGTTCTTCCCACGGATCGAGTCGAACGGTGATTTGCCCCATGTTTTCCGCTTCGCCGGAGGAACGACTCCTGAGCGGAACGGCGACACACGAAGCGACGCCGTCGATTTTATTGACGATTTCCGTGAACTCCAACAAAACCGCTTGTGTTCTCGGCAATGACGCCCCGGCAGGGAGGATGACTTCGCAATTGAGCGTTCCCTTGTCTTCTTTCGGCAGAAACGCGGACGGCAAGCGTTTGAAGTAGGCGTAGTTTCCATAGAGAATCAGGACGAGCAAAATGACCGTCAGGAAAGAATAGCGGGCAAGAAATCCCCCGATGTCCAGATATCGATTTCGCGTGAAATTGAGTCCTTTATTGAACCATTTTCCCCAGCCGCGATCTTCGCCGGTGTTGCGCAAAAGCAGCGCGCACAGGGCCGGCGAAAGCGTCAGCGCCACGACGGCGGACAAGCACAGGGCGATGCACATCGTGATCGCGAACTGGCGGTAAATCGTACCGACCATCCCGCTGAAGAACGCGAGCGGCGCGTAAATCATGACCACGACAAGGGTGATCGCGATCAAGGCGCCGGTCAGTTCGCGCATGGCCCGCATCGCCGCCTCGCGCGGCGAGAGATTTTCCTCATGAATCAGCCGCATGCAGCATTCGACCACGCAGATCGCGTCGTCGACGACCAGGCCGATAACGAGAATCAAACCGAACATCGTGAGCGTATTGATTCCCATTCCTAAAATGTGCATGAACAAAAACGTGCCGATCACCGAAACGGGAATCGCGATCGTCGGAATGATCGTCGCCCGCCAATCCTGGAGAAATGCGTACGTGACGAGAACGACGAGAATGAACGCGATAATCAGCGTTTCGAGGATTTCATACATCGAAGCATTGACGAAAAGCGTCGAATCGTACCCCATTTGCCAGTGCATTCCCTCCGGAAAATGGACGGACATTTCATCGAGCAGAGCTTTCGTCGATTCGACCACGGACAAGGCGTTGGCGTTACTCAATTTGAAGACGGCCAACACACCCGCCGGTTGACCGTTGAGCGTCGACATGCCGGAATAATTCTCCGCCCCGAGTTCGATCCGGGCAATATCCGACAGCCGGACCAGACTGCCATCCTTGCCTGTGCGCACGATAATGTCGGCGAATTCGGAGATTTCGCGCAGCCGTCCCCGGGTATCGACTTTAAACTGCATCGCCGAGCTGGACGCTTCGGTCCCGATGGAACCGGTCGCCGCTTGAATGTTTTGGCTCTGAATCGCCGCTTGGACGTCCCGATGCCCGAGACCGTAATACCGCATCCGGATCGGATCGAGCCAGACTCGCATACTGTATCGCATTTCGCTGAAGATCGTCGCCTGCCCGACGCCGTTCAATCGTGCAACGGCGTCCTTGATATTATTGCTGACGTAATTGCTCAAGAACAACTGCGTGTGCTCCGGATTGTCGCTGGTAAAAACGACGGAAGCCAAAAAGTCGGCGGTCCGCTTTCGGACGCTGATTCCGCGCATCGTCACTTCGCTCGGCAAAACCCGCTCCGCCCGTTTGACGGCGTTGTTCACGTTGACCATC
>JAVBTU010000226.1:0-5308 GCA_031556015.1 Thermoguttaceae bacterium | reverse complement strand
AAAGCGCGAATCGAGCCGAGCGTTTGCAGTCCCATCATACTCTGGAGCCGCAGTTCCGCCTGCGGACTGAAAAAGCCCCAATCGTCTTTCGTATTCATCGATTCCCGAACGCCCGGACGGTGTGAAACCTGGACGCTGTCGGCGTATCCGATCATATCGTAATGAAACACGACGCATCCGAGCCGGGCCAACGTCGCGCAGCGGGCTTGCAACGGAAATCGCCCGCTCGGATCGTATTTTTCCGCGCCGACTTCAAGCTCCTTGGAAAACGCTTCCAGCGACTGTTCGTAAAAGCGTCCGTCGGCCCAATGTCCGTGTGGTGAAAGCACACCGGGGACTTTGCCGGTTCTCTTTTTGGGAACGTAAAGATTTCCCGTCAAATAATAATCGGGCACGACTTCCAGAATCACGCCGTGGACCGTGTATTCCTCTCGTTCGATCGAGTGATGGACGATCGGCTTCAAATCGGTCTTATCCGGAAGCGGCCAGAGCCCCTGCGAGAGCAGAATTTGACGCCGCAATTCGAGACGTCGTTGTTCCCATTTCTCCCGCGATTGAGGGGGTTCGAAGGGGAAATAGTCGTCCAATGTTCTCTCTTGGGCAGAAATTGAAGCGACACAAAAGACGGTACAAAAGACAACGATCGCGAAGAAGCAGTAGGATTTCATGGATAATCTATTTGACCTGTTAGCCGGTTCGCCTGCGAACCGCCGTGAGGTGAATTCGTCCGTGTGCTGCCCGTCGCAGGCGACGGGGCTAACTGTTGAAAAGTTCGAGCCGGCGTATTATAGGGTAAACGACGGACGAAAATAAGCCGTCGCGATAAAATGGGAGGGTCCGTTTTTTCTTTTCCGCTCTCTTTCCTATCGGGGATTTTCAATGTATATTGGTTCCAAGTACCTTTCGAGAGTCTAAGTTAAGCAGTTTCCTTGAATCCCTTCTTTTGATACATCCCAGCTCCGGTCCCATTCCGGCGAGCAATACTTTATGCCGAACAGAACTTCCCCAAACGACTCGTGGTCTTCGCTTCTTTCCGAACTCGGCGTCGAAGATCCGATCCAAAGCAAGCCGGTCGTTGCGCCGGTGGTCGAAACAACGTCCGAACAGCCCGTTTCCGCCGAACCCGAAATAACCCCCGAACCGCAGTCGCCCCCTCCGTCGTCCGGGAAAGCGAGTAAATTCGGGTCCGGTATTCTTCCGGAAACCCCTTCCCTGATGGGATCGCCCAAACAGGGGTCTCCGAAAAAATCGCAGAAAATGAGTTTCTTCGACCGTTTGGCATCGATCAGTCTCTTCGGGGCCGGCGGCTCGCCGGAAAAAATCAACCCGGCCGCGATCGTTGCCGACACGGCCGAACCTTCGAGCATTGCCGCCGAGATTGAACCGCAAAAACTGAAAAAAGTCGAAGAAAACCCGACGGAGCGAAAAAAGCCGGAGCAAACGTCCGCAGTCGGGGCCGTCGATCCGTGGTCGAAAATCGCGACCCAGCTCGGCGTTCGCGCGGAAATGGCGCCGACGCAAAGAGCCCCTGAAAAAGCGCCCGAAAAGCCGCGACAACCCGCACCCCAAGACCCCCCGGCGGAACTCGAGGAGCTGCCGGATATCGAATCCATGACGTCTTTCCGCGACCTTCCGTCCAAGAAGAAAAGGGAGCCGGTCGTCGTTCAAACCAAGCAATCGGAAGTCGGTCCGCGACCTGCGTCGGCAAGTTCGGTCGAAACTTCGCGACCTTCCCGACGCGACGACGCTCCCCGGGGACGACGGGACTCCCGCTCGGATGTCCGCTCGGAGCCGAAAGAAGAACGCAATGCCGAGCCTAAAACCGAAAAATCCGATTGGCATTCGCCGCCGAATAAACGCGGGCGACGCTATGCGGAAGCCGATCGCGAAGAACGCCGTTCCGATCGGGAAGAACTGGAAATGACCCCTGTTTACGACGAAGCGTTGGAACTGGAGGATCTCGACTTGGTCGCCCCGGTTCAGCAGGAAAAAGTGCCGTCCTATTCGCTCGACGGAATCGACGACGATGATGAAATGCCGGTCCTGCCCAAGAAAAGGGCGAGGACTAAACATCCTCGGTCCCGGAGATACCTCGATGTGGATCAGGAATCCGAATCGACGGATTCCGCGGATTCGGCCGACGATTTCGAAGTTCTCTCTCCGCCGACGGAGCGGGACTATGGACCTTCCCGGGACGTCTTTGCCGACCTGTTCCCGGAAGACGAGGGGCAGGAAAGAAAGAAGACGGAATCCTACGAAGCGGCAACTTCCTCAAGGCGACCGGACAGGGAAGAAAACAGAGGAGATCGGGGTAAATTATCGCGAGGGTCCAGATCTCGTGGCGGTTCGGGCGAAGCGGCTCCTCCCCAAAGTACGAGCCGAGCCGGTATTGAACCGAAGCCCGTGGACGACGACGAGTTGTTCGCTCATTTTTCCAAGAAACCGACGCCGACCCAAGGTGGTCGGGGACAAAAAACGGCGCCCCGCGAGAAGGAATCCTATCAGGACAGTCGATCCCGGGACAGCCGTTCTCAGGACAGCCGCTCCGAAAGATCCCGACCGACCTCGCAATCCAGTTCACGCTCGACCTCGGGGTACGAGGAAGACGCCGGTTTCGAGGAAGAACGGACCTACGTCAAACCTGCCGGAAGAGGTTCCCGACGATCCGGTCCCGCGAAAACGAGGAGCGAAACCCCGGAACCGCGCGAGGAACGGGACGAACAGGAGGAGCAGGAATTGATCCAGCTTCACCGCAACATTCCCGGCTGGGACGACGCGATTTTGCCGATCGTCGAAAGCAACATCGCCCGACACGCCAATCGTCCGAACCACAGGAAAAAACGATAGTATTTTAATTACTAATTACGAATTACGAATTACGAATTCTCTGAGAGAACTTTTCGTTTTTCGGAATTTGAATTAGTAATTCGTAATTAATAATTAGTAATTTTGAGAAAATGACTGATCTTTCCAGACGTGACTTACTCAAGGCCGGTGTGTTGGCTGCGGCGGTTCCCGCGGCGGGCGCCGGGGCGTTTTATTTCGGATACTCCAAAGCCGAGGGGAATCCGCTTCGCGTCGGCGTTCTTGGGACCGGCGACGAAGGGAGCGTACTGCTCGGCGCGATGAATCCGGAGTACCTGGAAGTCAAAGCGATCGCCGATATTCGGCCCTACAATCAATATCGGGCGTTCCACGGCGACTGGGGCGTCGCTCCGCGACCTGGTTTGATGTCCGTGTACGGCTGGAAAACGGAGGAAGAAGCGCGACGACATGTCAAGGTTTACGCCGACTACATGGACCTGCTCGACAACGCGGCCGCCGACGGAATCGAAGCGATCGTGATCGGCCTGCCGCTGCACCTGCACGCTCCCGCCGCGATTGCCGCCATGAATCGCGGATTGCATGTGCTCACGGAAAAACTCATGGCCCATAACATCGCCCAGTGCAAGGAGATGGGACGAATCGCGGCCCTGAAGGGAAAGCATTTGGCGACGGGACACCAACGGCACTACAACATCCTGTACCACGAAGCGGTCGACAAGATCAAGCGCGGAATGCTCGGAAACATCCTCTACATCCGCGCCCAATGGCACCGCGGATATTCGCCCGGCGGCGATTCCTGGCAACGCCCGATGCCCGAGGAAGTGAAGCCGACCGATGTACAGGCGAAGAAGCTGGAACGCGAATTGGCGAACTTCAAAAAGGAATTGTACGCGGCACGCGGCAGCGAAATCGAAAACATCGCCAAAAAGGTCGCGCAGAAGGAAGCCCAAATTCGTGACGCCGTTCTCGCCAAGGGCGGAAAGTACGAAGGAGTCGATTTCAAGTCGGCCCGAAACTACGGGTATCGCGATCACACCTACGAGTGGACCGATCTGACGACGAACCAAAAGAAGAGATACCAACGCCCGGCGGCGGAAGAACTGCTCCGCTGGCGGCTCTGGGCTCGGACCGGAGGCGGGTTGATGGTCGAACTCGGCTCGCACCAGCTTGACGCCGCGAGCATCTTTCTCGCCGCGAACAACGATTATTATCACCAGAACGACGAAGGAAAGAAAATCCATCCGCTCAAGGTCCACGTGTCCGCGAACCGGAACCTGTTCGAGATGGATCGCGAAGTGAACGACCACATTACGACTTTGGTCGAGTTCCCGGCTCCGGATTACGATCCGAAATCGGAAATGGGCAAGAAGCGGAAAATCTGCGTCCAGTATTCGACGATTAACGGCAACGGGTTCGGCGGTTACGGCGAAATCGTGTACGGAACCGAAGGAACGATGATCCTCGAAAAGGAAGCGGACCTGCAACTGTTCCGCGACGAATCGGCGAACAAGATCACGACCAAAGCGGCGGCCGGCCCGACGTTGGACACGCAGTCGAGCGGTCCGGCGCAGAAAGCGGTTTCCGCCGGCCCGAAAGCGGAAGTCTCTCGCGGATACACCGAGGAACTGGAGCACTGGGCGTGGTGTATCCGGGTCAATCCGGACAACGCGCCCGACAAGCCGCATCCGCGGTGTTACCCGAAAGTCGCGCTGGGTGACGCCGTGATCGCCTTGGCGACGAACCTCGCCGCCGATTTGGGGCGGAGCGTCGAATTCAAGGAAGAGTGGTTCGACATCGACAACGACGCGACTCCCGAATACGACATCCTCAAAGACGAAAAATTCAAACCGGATATCAAACGCAAAGAGTACCAAGTTTGATCCCGGCCCCGAACAAGCCGCAAGTGCTCCCCCAGGAAACTTGCGGCTTTCCGTCTGTGCCGGCATTCACGGTACTGATTACCGCAACAGAACCCCAACGGGGTGTAATGTCTATAACCCCCGGCCCAAGCCCTCGTTGTACCACACAAGTTTATCAGACAGATTCGAAAACCTTATTTTCACCTTATTTTGTTTGACAGAACAACCTTAGTAGCCCAAATACGATAGGAAATTAGACCTTATTACCTTATTCCAGAGCACGAATAAGGTAATAAGGTTTGTGAAAAGGGGGCGTCCGAGGCTACTGAGGTTGATTTGTCCTCAAAAAATAAGGTTTCTGTGAGTGACCTGTGATAGTTTGGCGAACACAACTGATAAAATGGTGTGTGGTACAACGAGGGCCCAAGCCGGGGGGGGACGGAGCCTTTTGAGATCCAGTAAGGGCGCGCGCAAAAAGAACCGACCCAATTGCACGTTTATAGATCGTATAGTTCCAGTCGCCGTGAAATGTATGTTTTTTGACGCCGACAGCCTTGAGTTCGTCGTCACTAACTTTGATTCCCTTTTCGTACTCGGTGTCATCAACCGCACAACGTACCGTC